>NZ_JAERKU010000009.1:0-124892 GCF_018256955.1 Acetobacter persici | reverse complement strand
ACCGTGATCTACACCCGCAGCCTTCCGCCGCTGGTCGCGGTTGTATGGTCAGGGTTCTGGAACTTTCTGGGCGTTGCCCTCTCCACCGGCGCAGTGGCGTACAGCATTGTCACCCTGCTTCCGGTTGAACTGATCCTTCAGGCTGGCAGCAACGCTGGCTATGCCATGATCTTCGCGCTGCTGATTGCCGCCATTGTCTGGAACCTCGCCACCTGGGCTTTTGGTATTCCCAACAGCTCCTCACACGCGCTGGTAGGGTCTATCATGGGTGTGGGTCTGGCCAACCAGATCCTTGCTCCGGCAGGTGCCGCGACGCAGGGTGTCGACTGGGGTCAGGTGCAGAAGGTATTTTCCGCTCTGCTGTTCAGCCCCGCCTGCGGCTTTCTCATGGCGGCTCTTCTGCTGTTTGTCATGAAGCTGCTGATAAAAAACAAAGCCCTGTATCGCGCACCGGAAGGTGATAAACCGCCGCCGCTGTGGATCCGTGGTCTGCTGATCTTTACCTGCACAGGTGTTTCTTTCTCCCATGGCGGGAATGACGGCCAGAAAGGCATGGGGCTTATCATGCTCATTCTGATTGGTGCCGCCCCCACGGCCTACGCGCTCAACCGCGCCATGCCGGAAAGTGCGATGCCTGCCTTTATTGAATCCGCAGGCCATGCGCAGCAGATTTTCGCCAGCCACGGCACAGGCACCCCGGCGAACCTGACGGAGCAGCAGGCGCGTGACATTGTTGGTGCCGCTCTGCGTGCCAAAGCTGTCTCCTCTCCTGAAATCTTCGGTGCTCTGTCCGTTCTGAGCACGGACATTTCCACCTCCGTCAAAACCTATGGCTCCATGAAGGCCGTTCCGGCTGCGGCTGTCCCCAACGTTCGTACAGACATGTATCTGGTTGCAGACGCCATCCGCGTGATGGGGGATGCGCAGGGCTTTAATGCGGACGAAAAGAAGTCTCTCAAATCCTTCCAGTCCTCCCTTTACAGCGGCACGCGCTTTATCCCGCTCTGGGTGAAAATCTCCGTCGCCATCGCGCTCGGGCTTGGCACCATGGTTGGCTGGAAACGCATTGTGGTGACGGTGGGTGAGAAAATCGGCAAGACCCACATGACCTACGCTGAAGGGGCCTCTGCTGAACTGGTCGCCATGACCACCATCGGTCTGGCTGAGCGGTATGGTCTGCCCGTCTCCACCACGCATATTCTGTCCAGTGGTGTGGCTGGCACCATGTGGTCAAACGGATCCGGCCTGCAATTGTCCACGCTGCGCTCCATGGCGCTGGCATGGGTCACCACGCTTCCCGCCGCCATGGCGATCTCCGGCTTTCTCTACGTGCTGTTCCGTCAGATTTTCTGACGACCTCCCTGCCCTCCGGCCCCGTTTCCAGAACGCGGGCCGGAGGGACCAGAGACGGCCACCAAGGCCCCAACAAAAAAGGCGCCTCCCTCTATGGGACGGCGCCTTTTTTCTGGCCAGCTCAGCCTACAAACCCAAACACCCGCACAAAGCCAGTTTTGCGCGGATGCTTACAGTCTTTAACGCATTAGTTTTACAACATCAGAGAAATTTCAGGACACTGAGATAAATCTCACGTTCCTCATCCGTCGGTGTGACGCGCACCTTTACCCGGCTGTCGGGGGCGCTGATAACCGGTGCATTCTGGCGGTTTGCCTCAGCATCCAGCGTCACTCCTGCCCATTCCAGAACCTGACACACTTCCTGCCGCAAGGCAGCATCATGCTCACCAATTCCTGCGGTAAAGACCAGTCCATCCAGCCCGCCCATGACGGACACCAAAGCGCCAATCTCCTGCCGGATACGGTACACAAACAGGCTCAGGGCTTCAGCGATCTGTTGACTCTGAGCAGACGTCTGATCCTGCGCCAGCATCTCACGCAGAACCCGCATATCCGGCGAAACACCAGAGACCCCGAGCAGACCGGACTCATGGTACAGTGTCTGCACCAGCGCGCGCCAGTCCGCCTTTTCTTCCTGCACCATATAGAGCAGCACACCCGGATCAATCGCCCCGCAGCGCGTGCCCATCATCAGCCCGTCAAGCGCTGAAAACCCCATTGTGGTTTCAAGGCTTTTTCCGTCCTTCAACGCACACAGGCTCGCACCGCTGCCCAGATGCGCGATAATGGTGCAGCCAGTTGCAAGGGCCGGGTCAATCTGTGTCAGACGCTGAGCGATATAACTGTAGGAAATACCGTGAAAACCATAGCGCACCACCCCCCGCGCCTCATACCGGCGAGGAAGAGGCAAAAGCCGGGCCACTCTGGGAATGGTGCTGTGAAATGTGGTGTCAAAACAGGCGATCTGCAGGAGATCTGGCCGCTTTTGCGCAATGGCTTTTGCAGGAGCCAGTGTGGCCTGCTGATGGAGCGGGTCAAATGGCGTCAGCTGATCCAGCTTGTGCAAAACTTCGGGCGTAATTTTAACAGGTTCCAGAAAATCCGCGCCACCATGCACAATACGGTGCCCGACAGCCACAACCCGCCCTTTGCCGGAAAACTGTTCCATCCAGCGGAACAGATGATCAAAAATATCTAAGCCCGTTTCAGACCAGTCTTCGGGCGGCAGCGCAACGCCTTCATGATTTTTGGCGTGCAGACGCGCCCCTGCCGGGCTTTGTTCAATTTCCCCCTTGAGAAGCACCGTCGCTTTCTGGCTGTCAGCGGTATCGTAAACTGTAAATTTCAGACTGGAAGAGCCACTGTTAAAAACAATAATAACGTCCTGCATCCATGACTTCCTTTTTCTGGCTCTTCCTGCCTGCATCCGCTGCTACGCGGCAGGCGCGCTTTCGGGGTGCAGATGGCGTGCGTAGAGTGCGCCGATGGCAATGGAGGCCAGACGCGCCTGCACGCTATCTGCCCGGCTTGTCAGCAACACCGGCACGCTGGCCCCCAGCACAACCCCGGCGGAATCTGCTCCGGCCAGAAAAATCATGTTCTTGGCCAGCATGTTGCCTGCTTCCAGATCCGGCACCACGAGGATCTGCGCGCGCCCCGCAACGGGTGAGGTAATGCCCTTAATTCTGGCGGCATCCAGACTCACGGCATTATCCATAGCCAGTGGCCCGTCCAGAACGCCGCCTTCAATCTGCCCGCGCTCCGCCATTTTACACAAGGCCGCGGCATCGACCGTCCCCGGAATTTTAGGGTTTACGGTCTCCACCGCAGAGAGCAGCGCCACACGCGGCTCACCCAGCCCGAGGCCACGATGCAGGTCTATGGCGTTCTGGACAATGTCCCGCTTCACCGTAAGGTCCGGGAAGATATTGATAGCCGCATCCGTCACAAAAATCAGATCATCATAAGAAGGCACCGCAAGAAGGAAAACATGGCTCACCCGGCGGGCGGTGCGCAACCCACTCTCTGGTGAGACAACGGCGTGCATCAACACATCTGTGTGCAGACTCCCCTTCATCAGGGCATGCACCTGCCCGGCGCGGACCAGCGCCACAGCCTGCGCGGCTGCGTCCTGCGGGGTCGCGACATCCACAATTTTCGTGCCACCCAGATCAATCCCGCAGTTCTGCGCCACCTCGGCAATCAGGGATCGCGGGCCGATCAGAACCGGTTCCACAATATTCTGCTGCGCGGCATCCATCGCGCCTTCAAGCGCGTGCGGCTCACACGGCCAGACAATGCCGATGCCTACTTTGCCGGGGAGCTGTCTGGCGCGCTCAATCAGAGTTTCAAAGGCCTGATGGCTCTTGGCTCCGGAGGCTGCGGGCATATCCGCACTGTCCTGCACATAATGCTGCGGGGCAGCCCCCTGCACGGAAGGAGACGACGGCATGGTCTGGTTATCCTGCTGAGACATGATGCGCTTACTGCCCAAAAACCGGTGTGCCAAAAACTGGCGTCGATGATAAAATACGCCGATACTGGTCCCGCAGGAATGTCTCGGCTCTCCGGGCGCTGCCCTGTGCGGCCAGTTGCCCTTTCAGGCTGGCGATACTCTCAACAGACCGTGCGCCCATCCACGCCTGCATATCCGCCAGCATGGTGCTAAGAAATGCCGGGCCATGCCGCAGCAACGCGGAGGTGACCATCGCCACATCTGCCCCGGCCAGCAGGCAGCGCACCACATCCTCACCGGAGTTCACACCGCCAGAGACCGCAAAACTGGTCCTGAGCCTGCCAGACAGCAAGCCCGTCCAGATCAGGGGCAGCCGAAGCTCATAGGATGTGCTGAGCTGCGCATCAGCTTCTGGTACTACCGGATGCAGGTCCAGCCCCGGCTCATAAAACCGGTTGAACAGAACAAGCCCCGCAGCCCCCGCCTCCACCAGCCGTTTGGCCATATTGCCCGGCGCGCTGAAAAATGGCGGCAGCTTGATGCTGACAGGAATTGTCACGTCCGCTTTTATCGCGCTGAGGATAGCGATAAACCGTGCCTCGACCTCAGCACCCGTTTCATCCGGGTCGGTCGCCATGTGCCAGAAGTTCAGCTCAATCGCGGCGGCCCCGGCCTGCTCCAGCTTGCGGGCAAAATGGACCCAGCCCGCCTGCGTGCAGCCATTCAGGCTGGCAATAACCGGCACCCCGGCCCGCTCCGAGGCCCGCCGCAACACGGAAAGCCGCCCGTCCAGCACGGTGGCTTCCGGCACGGCAGGAAAATAGCCGCCATTCACATCGGGGTGACTGTCCTCCCCGGTTTCAAACAGGGCGGCATCACGCACCTCCTGCGCGGCAATGTCCTCCTCAAAAATGGAGGCCATGACAATGGCGGACGCCCCGGCATCCGCTACGCGCAGAATATGGCCCAGATCGGCCGTCAGAGGGGATGCAGACGCCACAATCGGGTGCCGCAGGGAAAGCCCCAGATACTGTGTTTCAAGGTTCATAAGTTCTGAACTCCCTTGTGCCTCATGTTCCGGGTTACTTCAGTCCACATCTTCCCAGTGCGGCAGGAAGCGGCTGCCATCACGGGCGGCGAGATCCTCATAAAGGCGGTAGCGTTCATTCAGCGCTGCCTGCGCCTGATGCAGCATGTGTGCCGCTGCCTCCGGGTGCGTCCGGGTCAGGGTTTTGTAGCGCAGTTCCTTATAGGCATAGTCTTCCAGCGGTATACGCGGACGGGTTGAATCCAGCCGGAACGGGTTCAGCCCGCTTTTCCGCATGGTCGGGTCAAACCGGAACAGAGGCCAGTAGCCGGAGGCCACCGCACGCGCCGCCTGCTTCATGCCTGTACGCATCTCAATACCGTGCGCAATGCACTGGGAGTAGGCCAGAATGATGGATGGCCCCTCATACGCCTCGGCTTCCCGCATGGCGAGCACCACCTGCTCCGGGTTTGCCCCCATAGCAACCTGCGCCACATACACATTCCCGTAGGAAATAGCCTGCATGGCAAGATCCTTGCGAGGCGCCCGTTTGCCTGCTGCCGCAAACTTGGCGGAGGCCCCCAGCGGCGTTGCCTTGGAGGACTGGCCGCCGGTGTTGGAATAGACTTCCGTATCCAGCACCAGCACATTCACGTTCCGGCCCTGTGCCAGCACGTGGTCCAGTCCGCCGGAGTCAATATCGTACGCCCAGCCATCCCCGCCGACAATCCAGATAGAGCGGCGGATCAGGAAGTCTGCCACGGAAAGCAGCATGATCGCGTCCGGGACGTCCACCCCTTCCAGCTTCTGCTTGAGGGCTGCAACCCGCCGCCGTTGTTCTGCAAAATCCGCTTCCGTATGCAGCGAGGCGCTGAGCAGGGCTTTCGCCAGATCCTCACCCACCAGAGAAGACTGTTTCTGCACAAGCTGGCGGGCCAGACTGGTCTGTTCATCCGCCGCGATGCGGAAACCCAGACCAAATTCGGCATTATCTTCAAACAGGGAATTGGACCATGCCACCCCGCGCCCGTCAGCATTCGCTTTCCAGGCATGGGCAGGAGTATTTCCCGCAAAAATAGCAGAGCAACCCGTGGCGTTTGCAATCTGGAGCCTGTCACCAAACAACTGGGAAATCAGCTTCAGATATGGGGCCTCACCACACCCCGCACACGCCCCGCTAAACTCAAACAGAGGCTCAAGGAACTGCACCCCACGGACATTGGCCTCGTTGATGCTTGTCCTGTCCATATCAGGCAATTTTTCAAAAAACGCGATATTCTGGCGTTCCTGTTCCAGAATAGGCAGTTTTTCACCCATATTGATCGCGCGTTTTTCTGTTTCCGGCACAATCGCCGGGCAGTTTTCCACGCACACGCCACAGCCTGTGCAGTCTTCCACATAGAACTGGAGAGTAAAACGGGAGTCCGGATACCCCCGCGCATTGATGTCCGCGGATTTGAAAGCGGCAGGCGCTCCTTCAAGATCCGCCACATCATACATTTTGGCGCGAATGACGCTATGCGGGCAGACAATGCTGCACTGGCCGCATTGCAGGCAGGTGTCCGGGTCCCAGACAGGCACTTCCACCGCAATATTGCGTTTTTCATACTGCGTGGTGCCACCGGGGAATGTTCCATCGACCGGCATATGGCTCACCGGGATCAGATCCCCGCGCCCCGCAATAATTTCACCAGTCACCTGTTTGACAAAGAGCGGCGCAGTCTCCGGCACAACCGGCGGCATCGACACTGTACCCGTTGCCTGATCTGGCACCCTGACCTCATGCAGCGCATCCAGCGCGGCATCTACAGCACGGAAGTTGAGCTGAACGACAGCATCCCCTTTTGCGCCGTAAGATTTCTGAATGGCCGCCTTGATTTCCGCAATAGCCTCATCCGCTGGCAGCACGTTGGACAGATGAAAAAAGCAGGTTTGCAAAATGGTGTTTACACGCGGGCCAAGCCCGAGCTTCAGCGCAACGTCCGACGCGTTGATCACAAAAAACCTTAGCTTTTTGGAAACTATCTGATCCTGCACCTTACGGGGCAGATGGTCCCAGACTTCATCCGGTCCATACGGGCTGTTCAGCAGGAAAGAAATGCCGTCATTCGCCGCCCCCAGCACATCCCTGCGGAACAGGAAATCAAACTTGTGGCAGGCAATAAAATCCGCATGGCGGATCAGATACGGCGCTGTAATCGGGCTTTTGCCAAACCGGACGTGCGAGGCTGTCTCGCCGCCGGATTTATGGGAGTCATAATCAAAATAGGCCTGCGCAAACCAGCCGGGTTTTTCGCTCAGAATTTTAACACTGTTCTTGTTGGCCCCCACCGTGCCATCCGCGCCCAGACCGTAGAACAGGCACCGCACCGTGCCTTCCGGCTCAATGTCAAAATTCTCATCATATGTGAGGCTGGTCTGGCCCACATCATCCAGAATACCGACGGTAAAATGGTTTTTGGGGGCTGGCTTTGCCAGTTCATCAAACACCGCCCGCGCCATGGCCGGGTTGAAATCCTTGGAGGACAGGCCATACCGCCCGCCAATAACACGCGGCATATGCGGGAAAAGCCCTTCCCCCACGCCCTCGGCCAGAACGCCCACCACATCCGCATGCAGCGGCTCCATGGGCGCGCCCGGCTCCTTCGTGCGGTCCAGCACGGCAATGGAGCGGACGGTTTTGGGGAGCGCTTGCAGAAAATGCTTCACCGAGAACGGCCGGAACAGGCGCACCTGCAACACGCCAACCTTCTGCCCCTGCTGGCACAGCCATTTTGCCGTCTCACGCACCACTTCCGCACCGGAGCCCATGCACACCACAACCCGCTCGGCATCCGGTGCGCCCTCATACCGGAACAGCTGATACTGACGGCCAGTGAGCGCCGCAAAACGGTCCATGGCGGACTGCACGATATCGGGCACCCGCTGATAAAACGGGTTCACGGATTCACGGCTCTGGAAATAAGTATCCGGATTATGCCATGTACCGCGAATAAACGGATTTTCAGGGCTAAGGCCGCGTTTGCGGTGCGCCAGAACCAGCTTATCATCAATCATGGCGCGAATGGTTTCATCCGGCACCAGATGCAGCCCGTTATATTCGTGCGATGTCCGGAACCCGTCCGTGTAGTGAATAAACGGAACACGCGCTTCCAGCGTTGCGGCCTGCGCAATCAGGGCCAGATCATGCCCTTCCTGCACGGTGCTGGCCCCCAGAATGGCAAACCCCGTGGCCCGGACAGCCATAATATCCTGATGATCCCCAAAAATGGAGGATGCCCCGGCTGCCAGCGCACGGGCAGCAACGTGGAAAACGGTCGATGTGAGTTCCCCCGCAATCTTGAACATGTTGGGGATCATCAGCATCAGGCCCTGTGATGCTGTAAAGGTCGTGGTCAGAGCGCCGGTTTGCAGGGAACCATGCACACATCCGGCGGCCCCGCCTTCGGCCTGCATTTCCTGCACCACCGGCACACTACCCCAGATATTACGTATCCCCTGATCTGACCAGGCATCCGCCAGCTCCGCCATAGTGGAGGACGGCGTGATAGGGTAAATGGCGCAGACTTCATTCACGCGGTAGGCAATATGGGCAACAGCCGTGTTGCCATCCATGGTCACACTTTTTACGGTCACACTCTGGTCGGTCATGACGCTTTTCCCTCTCACGCACGCACTTTGAAGCTGGCCGGAGCAACAGGCTCCCCAAGGTTCCCCGTCGCGGCGTGGTCATCCGGTGGTTCTGGCTGCATGTCTATGGCGTGGCAGGGGCACTGGGCGGCGCAGAGCGCACAGCCCGTGCAGAGGTCCATGGACACCTCATACCCCTTCCCGCGCCCCAGCCGCGTAATGGCCTGCTCCGGGCAGGCAGCAAAACAGTTGTCACATTCAAAGCAGTTGCCGCAGGACAGGCAGCGACCGGCCTCATACCGTGCCTGACGCTCGGTTAACCCTCCGGTCACTTCCTCAAACCCGGAGCGGTCTGTCAGCGCGCGTTCGGGCTGTTTGCTGCGCGGTGCATCCCGATAGTCTGGCAGATGCAGCATATCAAAGCTGACAACAGGATGGCTTTCCGGATGCACGTAGGCCTCACCCTTCAGATAGGCATGGATTGCATGCGCTGCGCGTTTGCCGTGCCCGGTGGCCGTCGTCATGGTGCGGGCCCCGCCAATGCAGTCCCCACCCGCGAAAATGCCCGGAGCGCCGGTCATCAGGGTTGTGGCATCCACGGCAACCGTATCGTTTTTCTGCACCGTCACATCAGGCGTTGTCGCCAGCAGGGACAGATCACTATGCTGCCCGACAGCCATCACCACAGAGTCCGCAGCCAGCGTTTTGGTTTCCCCCGTCGGTGTGACGCTGCCATCCTCGTTCATGGTGACGGTCTCGACCGTAATGCCATCCGCCCCGAAGTGGTCCACCACACTCAGCCAGCGGATTTTGACGCCCTCAGCAAAAGCCTCCGCCGCCTCACCCGGCAGCGCCTCCATGTGGTCCTGATCATACCGGAAGACAATCACCACATCCCGCGCACCAAGGCGTTCTGCCGTGCGGGCGGCATCCATCGCCACGTTTCCGCCGCCCACAACCGCCACCACGCGACCAAGTTGCGGCTTTTTCTGTGCGCTGACATCGTCCAGAAGACTGACAGCATCTACCAGCCGTTTTCCATCCCCGGTGGGCACATTCAGGTGGTTGGCAAGCTGTGCGCCCACCGCCACAAAAACCGCATCAAACCCGCCCTCGGCTTTGGCTTTTGCAAGATCATCCACCTTGACGCCGCATGTCAGGGTGACGCCGGGCATAGTGGCAATCCGGGCAATTTCCTGCTGGAGTTCCGCGCGAGGCAGGCGATAGGCCGGAATCCCGTGCATCATCATGCCGCCCGGCTCGGTTGCTGCGTCACGGATTTCAACAGCATGACCCTGCCGCGCCAAATGGTAAGCACAGGAAAGCCCGGCAGGTCCTGCGCCGACAATCAGCACTTTCTTGCCGCTGGCCGGTGCTGTTTCAAACGCCCAGCCATTTTTCAGGGCTTCATCCCCCAGAAACCGCTCTACCGCATGGATAGACACGGATTCATCCAGCGCCCCGCGGTTACAACCGCTCTCACAGGGATGATAACAGGCGCGACCATGCACGGCGGGCATCGGGTTATTGGCTACAAGCGCCTGCCATGCCTGCTCATATGCGCCGGCCTGCGCGTGAGCCAGCCAGCCCTGAATATCCTCCCCGGCCGGGCAGGCCTGATTACAGGGGGGCAGAAAATGTTCGTAAACAGGGCGCTGCCATCTTCGGCTTCCTACGCCGCGCCGCGCAGTGTCCTGCATAATCTGCGTCATATCGTGGAGCTTCATCGGCATTATCGTTCTCCCGTCACGTGCGGCACGAATTTTAAGGCTCTGAGCAAAACAGGCAGCAGGTACGCCCGACACGTCATGTTGCAGCACACCATATAAAACACGAACGATCTGTCAACTTTACAAATTTATGAAAAATGAAGATTTTTTATGGGTTCATTGATTTAGGTCAATTTGGCGGGCAACGCGAAAATACCTTAACAAAACCGCCTTTAATCAAGACCTGAACGGTTCTGTATAGCGTCATATAAATGACGCATTAATAACTTGACGATTCCGTCATGAATTAAGCATAGTGCCGCGTCTTTAACGCACACCACCTCCACCTTCATCCGTTTTTTGCCAGACAAGGTCCATTGTGAAAGCTCCTGTAAAAATCACGATTATTGCTGCGTCTCTCCTTGTTGTTGCAGGAGGAGCCTTTGCATGGCACCAGCATCAGCAGGCGGAACGGGTGCCGGATGGCATTCTTTACGGAAACGGGCGTCTGGAATTAACGCGCATAGACGTTGCGGCAAAATATCCGGGCAGGATCACAAAGCTTCTGGTTCATGAAGGGGATAGCGTTACCGCCAATCAGGTTCTGGCGCAGGAAGATACTGCCACCATACAGAGCCAGTATGATCAGGCGACCGCCCAGCAGAACCGGGCAGCCAGTGCCGCAGAGCGGGCCGGTGCGGAACTTTCAGCGCATCAGGCGTCTTTGCGCCTTGCGCAGGATGAACTGCGGCATGCCCAGACCATGCGCCGCCAAAACCTTGTTTCAGACATGGAAGTCACACAGCGCCGCACACAGGTTGAGTCTGCTCAGGCTGCCGTGGCCGCTGCGGCGCAGGCCGTGCAGGAAGCCCGGCACGCAAAGGACGGTGCCGCGGCACAGGTCCGCCAGATCCAGACCGTGCTGGAGGACATGACCCTGCGGGCCCCTGTAGCAGGCCGGATTGAATACCGTATTGTGGAAACAGGCAGCGTGGTGGCACCGGGAGGCCGCGTTTTTTCCATGCTGGACCCGGTTGACCCGTATATGACGCTGTTTTTCCCGACAGCCGCCGTGAACAGCCTGAAAGTGGGAGATGACGCGCGTATCAAGTTTGATGGCATCGACACCCCCGTTCTGGCGACCGTTTCCTTTATTGATAGTCAGGCCCAGTTCACGCCTAAATATGTGGAGACTGCGACAGAGCGGGAGCAGCTTGTCTATCGTGTCAAACTCCGCGTCACGCCGGAAGAACAACAGCATCTTGGCGCGCTTCTCAAAGCTGGCATGACGGGTGAAGGCTATATCAGGCAGCGCCCGGACGCCGCATGGCCCAAAACCGCCCTGCGGAGCAATGCCGGGTAATGCCCCCCCCTCCATCTGAAATCCGTGTGGAAGGCGTCTGCCACGCCTATGGCGGGCATGATGTTCTGCATGACGTCTCCCTCACCCTTCCCGCAGGCCAGACCATTGCCTTTGTCGGGCCGGATGGGGTGGGAAAATCCACTCTGCTGGGGCTGATTGCCGGGGTGCGACACCTGCAAACCGGCACCATCCACACGCTGGGCGTGGATATCCGTAACAAAAAAGAGCGCGAAGCGTTTCTGACGCGCCTTGCCTTCATGCCACAGGGGCTCGGGAAAAACCTCTACCCCACCCTGTCCGTGCGCGAGAATATTGATTTCTTCGGCAGGCTGTTTGCGCTGGATGCCCCCACACGCGCCAGCCGCATTACGCACCTGCTGGAGGCGACCGGGCTGGCCCCCTTCCCCAACCGGCCAGCGGGGCAGCTCTCCGGCGGCATGAAACAGAAAGTCAGCCTGTGCTGCGCACTGGTCCATAACCCGGACCTGCTGATTCTGGATGAACCGACAACAGGGGTGGACCCGCTCTCCCGCCGCCAGTTCTGGGCACTGGTGGACCAAATGCGGGCCGAGCGGCCATCCATGACCGTCATTGTCTCCACGGCCTATATGGATGAAGCCGAACGGTTTTCATGGCTTGTCGCCATGAATGACGGTCGTATTCTGGCCTCCGCCCCGACGGCGGACGTTAAAAAACAGACCGGCACCACAACAGTCGAGGCCGCCTATACCTCCCTGCTGCCAGAGGCGGACCAGAAAGAAATTTCTGACTTCACCATTCCGCCCTACCAGGATGATGGCGGCCCGCCCGTTATTGATGCTGAAAACCTGACCCGCCAGTTTGGCACGTTTAAAGCCGTTGATAACGTCAGTTTCCGCATCCGGCGGGGTGAGATTTTCGGCTTCCTCGGCTCCAACGGCTGCGGCAAATCCACGACCATGAAGATGCTGACCGGCCTGCTGGACATTACCAGCGGCACCGCGACCCTGTTTGGCCGCAAGGTGACGCCGGGGGACATGTCCACACGGATGCGCATTGGCTATATGTCTCAGGGCTTCTCGCTGTATGAAGAACTGACAGTCCGGCAGAACCTCATGCTTCAGGCGGAACTGTTCCGGCTCTCCGGCGCGGAAGCCAGACGCCGCGTTGCTAAAATGCTGTCAGACTTCCGGCTGGAAGAACAGGCAGACGCCCGCCCGACCGGCCTGCCACTAGGCATCCGGCAAAGGCTGCAACTGGCGGCGGCCTGTATCAATGCTCCGGACATCCTCATTCTGGATGAACCCACCTCCGGCGTGGACCCCGCCGCGCGGGATATGTTCTGGAAACATCTTGTCGCACTGTCCCGTGAGCAGCATGTGACGATTTTTGTCTCCACGCATTTTATGAATGAAGCCGCCCGCTGTGACCGTATTTCCCTGATGGACAAAGGGAAGGTTCTGGCAATGGGCACTCCGGAGGAGATCATTCAGGACGCCCACGCCGCAACACTGGAAGATGCGTTCATCACGTTTCTTGAACATGCGGGAAACAGCGTCTCAGCGGCCAGCACACCCCAGCAGGCTCAGACCAGCACAGCACCTGCGCGGGAAATTCCCGCGTGGCTCCGCTGGTTTTCCCGCTGCTGGGCCTTTGCGCGGCGAGAAGCCGTGGAACTGACGCGGGACCGGCTGCGCCTGATGTTCGCCATTCTTGGCCCGACCATCCTGCTGCTGATTTCCGCCTACAGCGTCTCGTTCGATATCAATACCATCCGCTATACCGTCGCGGATTATGACCATACCCACGCCAGCCGGGAACTGGCCGAGCAGTTCCGTGGCTCCCGCTATTTTCATGAGACGGCCTACTCCCCGGACCGCGCAACACTGGAAACCCGTATCCGGCAGGGGCAAGTCGCACTCGGGCTGGATATTCCGGATGGCTTCGGGCGGGATCTGGCGGCAGGCCGCAACCCTACTGTAGGGGTGGTGATTGACGGCGCAATGCCGTTCCTGAGCGCCAATGTCCGCGCCTATGTGGATGCCGTGCTGCTGACATACGCAGCCAGTCTGCAAAAAGCCCTGCCCGCCTCCACTACCGCCGGTCTGATGCCCATCAATATTGTGCCGCGCTTTGCCTATAATCAGGAATTCCGCAGCATTTACGCCATGACGCCGGGCACCATCATGCTGGCCCTTATCCTGATCCCCACCATGCTGACAGCCCTTGGCGTGGTGCGGGAGAAAGAAATTGGCTCCATCATGAACCTCTACGCCTCCCCGGCCAGTTCCGGGCAATATCTGGTGGGCAAGCAGTTACCTTATGTCGGGCTGGCCATCCTTGCCTATCTGGTGCTGGTTGTCCTGTCCGTCACGGTGCTGGGGGTGCCACTCAAAGGGTCATTCCTTGGCCTGACGGTGGGGGCTGTGCTGTATATTCTGGCCTGCACGGGGCTGGGCCTGCTGATTTCAACCTTTGTCAGCTCTCAGGTGGCAGCTATTTTCGGCACGGCTATTATCTGCCTGATCATGTCCGCCAATTTTTCCGGCCTGCTTTACCCCATTTCCACCCTGACGGGTGCGACCTACTATCTGGCAGAGACATTTCCGGCCTCATGGTTCCAGCTTATCTGTCTGGGCAGCTTTACCAAGGGGCTTGGGGTCGGGTCTTTTTTGTCCATGTATGCCGCACTGGCCGCTTTTGCTGCCGTCTACATGCTCGGGGCGCGCCTTTTCCTTAAAAAGCAGGATAGCTGATGCTGCGCTGGGTCATGAATGTCGGCCTGCTGTGCCGCAAGGAATTTTACAGCCTGATGCGGGACTTTGTCCTGATGGGGCTGATTGTCTTTTCCTTCTCTTTTGCCGTTGTGCTGGTGGCGCATGGCGTGCGGATTGATGTCTCCAACGCCACTGTGGCGTTTATTGATGAAGACCATTCCGCCCTTTCCCGCCAGCTCCGCTCCGTCGTGCTGCCGCCGTATTTCAAGCCGCCAACACTGACAGACCGCGTTCACAGCAAAGCCGGGATGGATAACGGCACCTATAACTTTGTGATTGATATCCCGCCCCGTTTTGAGGCCGACACACTAGCAGGCCGAACGCCGGACGTTCAGGAGCTGATTGACGCCACCGCCATGACACAGGCCGGGCTGGGGGCTGTCTATCTGCAACAGATTTTTATGGCGGAGGCACAGGCGCAACTCCATACGCCTGATCTGAACGCCCTGATGCCCTTCCACGGGGAAAGCCGTATCCGCTTTAACCCGAACAGTGAGTCCGCATGGTTTACCTCTGTCATGCAGGTTGTCACCAACGCGACAGTTCTCTCCATCGTTCTGGTCGGGGCCGCGGTTATCCGTGAGCGCGAACACGGCACCATAGAGCATCTGCTGGTGCTGCCGGTCTCCGCCAGCCAGATCGCCGTCGGGAAAATTCTGGCCAACGGGGCGGTCATTCTGGTGGCCAGCCTGCTGTCCCTCTGGCTGACGGTGCATCTGTGGCTCGGTGTGCCCATTGTCGGCAATCTGTTTCTGTTTACCGCCTGCCTTGTGCTGTACCTGTTCTCCGTCACCTCTCTGGGCATCATGCTGGCCACCATTGCGCCGACCATGCCGCAGTTCGGGCTGCTGGTGGTGCCTGTCTATGCCGTGGCCTATCTGCTCTCCGGAGCCGCGACCCCGGTGGAGAGCATGCCGGACCTTGTGCAGTCTCTGGTGCGGTTTTTCCCCACTACCCAGTTCGTGAAAATCTCACAATCCATTCTGTATCGCGGCGCAGGCTTTGAAAGTATCTGGCCCTCGCTGCTGGCCATTGTGTTTTCCTCCACTCTTTTTCTTGCCATGGCGCTGCTCCGCTTTCGCTCCATGCTTGCCCGTCAGGACTGACTGCCGATGTCTTTTTCAGCCCCTACCGCCCGCCTGCTGCTGACCACGCTCCTGTGCTCAGGCGCTGTGGCCTGCTCCCCCTTTAAAACCGAGATGCCTCCCTCGCAGGTCACTCTGCCCGCACAGTTTACAGCAGCTCCGGCCAGCACAGAGGCAACAGACCTCACGACATGGTGGACGGCATGGCAGGACCCGCTACTGACCCGTCTGATCCAGCAGGCTCTGGCCGCCAACCCGGAAATCCGGGTAGCGCAGGCCCGTGTGCAGGAATCCCGCACCTACACCACAATGGCAAAATCGGCCCTGTATCCCACGCTTGGCGCAACAGCAGGCATGATGGGTGGCGGAATGGACTGGCGGCATCCTGTGCCGCCTCTGCTGAAAATGGCGGAACCCAATATTCAGGACCCTGCGACGGATGGCCATCTGGCGAGCATTACCATGGCATGGGAGCCAGATATCTGGGGAGGTAACCGGGCAAGAGCGCGAGGGGCAAGGCAGATGGCTCTGGCATCGGAAGACGTTCTGCACGACACCCATATGGCCATTGCGGCAGATGTCGCGGCCAATTACGTCACAGCGCGCGGCTTGCAACAGCGGATTGCCCTGCTGGACCAGTCCGTCAGCACGCTTCAGTCCCTGCTGCATTATGCCAGCGCGCGTTTTGATGCCGGGCAGACCACGCAGGCGGATCTGGAAACCATCCGGGGCCAGATTGCCGCAGCGCAGGCACAACGGCCGTTGCTGGTCGCTGCACTCGACGCGTGCCGCCACCGGCTGGCCATTCTGTCCGGCCAGCCGCCCGAACACGCGCCTAATCTTTCCGCTCCGGCGCAGTATCGTGTCCCGGCGCCCCCGATGACTGAGCTGCCCTCCACAGTTCTGGAGCGCAGGCCGGATGTCCGGCTGGAAAAACACCTGCTGGACGCCAGTCTGCAACGGCTTATCAGCACCAAAACCGACCTCCTGCCCCGCTTCGGGCTGGAGTTTTTTGGCGGCGATGGCCGCCTGCGGTTTGATGGGATTCCCGGCGTGTCCGGCTCTGGCGGCCTGATGGCAGTCAACGCCTATCTGCCCCTCTTCAATGCGGGCCGGATACAGGCCAAAATCCATGCGTCCGATGCGCAACTCCATCAGGCACTCGCCACCTATGATCAGACGGTGCTGACAGCACTGGCGGAAGTGGAAGATGCGTATGAAAACCGGAGCAGCGCGGACCAGTCCATCACCAGTCTGACGGCGGAAGTCAGCGCCCTTTCTCAGGCCGCCATGCAGGCGCGCGGACTGTATGAAGGCGGGCGTTTTACCATGCAGGACGTGCTGACAACACGCATCAAAAAGATTGCGGCACAGGATGATCTGGCCACTGCGCAGACACGGCAGGCTCTCGCCACCGTGCAGCTTGCCCGCGCTCTGGGCGGAGGGTGGAGCAACCAGCCGCCATCCTAATCCGAAAGTCACCTCTGGTCCGCACCACCACGCGCGCCTGAGACACTGCTGACCCGCTTGCTTTCCGTATGACATTGGAACACAAAGATTATTCTGTGATCATTTCCTGTTTTGGGCAAAATGCCGCCCGCCCTGCCTGAAAAGGCCTGAAGGAGCCCGACGAGCGTTGAAGACAAACCCGCAGCTTTCTCCCCCGGATGCCCCCACAGATGCACCCGCGAGACGCAAAGCCTACCGGACCTCCCGGAAGAGAGAAATGACAAGAGCCTTTAAGGAAGAGGCTTTTGAGCGGGCGGCATGGACTGTGTTTTCAACCCTCGGGCTGGATGCGGCAACCGTGCGGGACATTGTCTCTCTGAGCGCTGTTTCTCCCGGCAGTTTCTACAATTATTACAAAACCAAAGAAAAGATTTTTGACATTCTGCTGATCAAAGTTGCTGATCGCGTCAGGACCGTTGTCCAGCAATCCCGCTGCCCGACTGACAATCTGGACATGATGCTGACCAGAAGCAATCAGGCCGTTTTACGGGAACTGATCAGCATCAACGGAGCACCCCGTTTTTTTGAACTGAACCAGCACCATATTCGCGCCCGGCTGTTCACCATGAAGGAGACGCGGGACATGCTGGAAGACCTTAAACAGAACATTCTGCGCCTGATGCCCGTTGAGAGCATTTCTCCGGACCGGCTGAGCTTTATTGCCGCCACGCTTTTGACCATGGGGCTGGAATCCCTGCTCTACATGGCACGGAACCCTCTGCTGGATATTGAGCAGATTTCCGGCCTGTCTGGCAGTATGGCGGCCGGGAATGTCCGCGGGGCCATAGCGTTTCTATGCAACCCGCCCCCAGAACACTGAGCATGAAGCACCGACAGGAGACTGGTTCAATCATCGGGCCTGCGCCGGTTATACACACAACACAGCGTCCTCGATTTTCAGCATTCACCATATTGCACGAAACATAGATAATGGCTCCGTAAGCCCACTGACTGCGCAGGAAGACGACACAGAATATCTTTCCAGAAGGAAAATCTTCGCATTTCTGTCCCTTAAGAGAAAAAAATCGACATATTTGAGCGGCTCGTTAGATAAAAAAAATGAATAGATCACATTATTTTTACTAGCAGCCACTTCGGATGAAATTTGCTCTAAATATTCCATGGTAAGAATACAAAATAATATATGAAAATTAAAAAATAGGTTTTTATAAATAAATTCAGATTAAAATAATTACATATCATAAAAATACTCAGTTATATATCATTTTATAAAAATAAAAATCAATAAATACTGAAAAAATAATCCAATAATAATTTTTATTAAATTTTTTATTAATATTTATGTTTTTATTACATCTAAATTTGTGTTTTTAGACTATCATCGATATCTGAAAAAATACAATAAACTCCCGGATACCAGATCATTCCCGCCCCATCAGACTTCATTTTTTATCCATCTCTCCTATATGCCCGCAAGGCACACCCCCTTTCTGCCAGAAAGTCGCCGGTCTATATTTAGTCACGGTGCAAGGGTTGGCGATAAAGCAGAATGAGACACTCTGCTCTTCCTGATCGGATACCGCGGATGCGGGATCGCTCTCCTTTTCCTGTTTTTGAGTTTTTATGAGGTAACGATGGCTTACGCGACGACAAACCCTTACACGGAGGAGGTGGTTGCCACTTTCCCTGAGGCTACAGATCAGGAAGTCCAGACTGCACTCTCTGAAGCCCACGCCGCATTTGAAAAATGGCGTGATACATCTTTTGCTGAACGTGCGCGTATTATGAATGCCGCCGCCGCTATTCTGCGGCGTGATATTGACAAATATGCCCGTCTTGCGACGCTTGAAATGGGCAAGACATTTGCTGAAGCTAAAGGCGAAGTTATTCTCTCCGCCGAAATTTTTGAATATTACGGTAAATATTCAGAAGACCTTCTGAAGCCTGAATCCCTGCCCGTGGCAGACCCGGCAACCGGCAAAGCCACACTGGTGCATGAACCTCTTGGCATCGTGTTTGCTGTCGAGCCGTGGAACTTCCCGTTCTATCAGGTTGTCCGCATCATTGCGCCGCAGCTTTCCGCAGGGAATGCCGTGCTGCTCAAGCACGCATCCAACCTGCCGCAGTGCGCTGCCTCCTGTGAAGAACTGATGAACGAGGCCGGGCTGCCCAAAGGCCTGTTCCGGAACCTGTATGCCGCGCGTTCTCACACAGCCCTGATCCTGAATGACCCTCGCGTCTGCGGCGTGGCGCTCACCGGGTCAGAAGGTGCTGGCTCCATTATTGCCGGGGTTGCAGGCAAGGCGCTGAAAAAATCCATGATGGAACTGGGTGGCGCAGATGCCTTCCTGGTTCTGGATGACGCGGATGTTGAAAAAGCCGTCAAATGGGCCGTCATGGGCCGCCACTGGAATGCTGGTCAGGTCTGTGTGTCCGCCAAGCGTCTGATTGTGGATGACACGATCTATGACCGCTTTGTAGAGCTTTACAAAAAAGGCGTTGCCGAGCTTAAAGCGGGTGACCCGATGGACCCGTCCACCACACTGGCTCCCCTGTCTTCCCGCGCCGCAGTGGACGACCTGCACCGTCAGGTTGAAGAAGCGGTCAAGCACGGGGCAAAAGTTGAGGTGATTGGTCAGGAAGTGCCGGAAAAAGGCACGTTCTTCCGTCCGCTGCTGATGACGGGTCTGGACGGTGAAAATGAAGCCCGCCACTGGGAATTCTTTGGCCCGGTGACGCAGCTTTACCGCGCCAAGGATGAAGCGGACGCCATCCGTATCGCCAATGATTCTCCGTATGGTCTTGGTGGCGCTGTCTTCACGAAAGACGAAGCACGCGGCGTTCGCGTTGCCAGCAAGATCCGCACTGGCATGGTGAACATCAACCATCCGCTGATCCCCAAGGCAGACCTGCCCTTCGGCGGCGTGGCCCGCTCCGGCTTCGGACGCGAACTGGTTGGTCTTGGCATCAAGGAATTTGTTAATCACAAGCTGATTAACGTTGTTGATATCGACGCTCCGGCCTGATCACGCTTACCGGCAGGCTCCCTCACCGGGGCCTGCCTTTTCACTTTCTTTTCCTCTCAAAATTTAGTCGCCTCTTTAAATCATGAAACGCCGCGTTTCCTGAACGGTGCCGTGCGACCGTATTTTGATTCTTGCTGACTCTGACGGGTTTGTGAGCAATCATGAATGTGATCAGCGTTAATTCCGATTTTAATATCTTTCCCCCGCAGCCCGGCCATAAGGTAAGGAATAACAATCATAAGAAACAGGAATAAATACGGTGACGAGCGAAAAATCCTACGCTAATCCGGGCCCTCTGGGCCTGATGGGTTTTGGCATGACGACGGTTCTCCTCAACCTTCACAATGCCGGACTGGTCTCCATGGGGTCAGCCATTCTCGCCATGGGCATTATTTTTGGCGGCACCGCCCAGATTTTTGCAGGCATACTGGAATTTTTTAAAGGCAATACGTTTGGCCTGACAGCCTTTACCTCTTACGGCGCATTCTGGATTTCTTTTGTTCTGCTCATTGTTCTTCCGCATTTTGGCGTTATTCCGGCCTCTTCCCCCGCTCTTATTGGCAGCTATCTGACCATCTGGGGGCTTTTCACCGCCATTCTTTTTGTCGCGACGCTGAAAGCCTCCAAGGAGCTTCAGGTTATTTTTTCAACCCTTGTTATTCTCTTCCTGCTTCTGGCGGCTGGGGAATTTACCGGTCTGCCGATTTTCGGCACGATTGCCGGGTATGAAGGCCTGTTCTGTGGTTTTTCCGCCATCTACCTTGCCGGGAAGGAACTGCTGCACGCTCAGGGCTGAGCGTGCAAGACCGGGAAATCCCTCTCTGAAAGGGGCGTGTTTTTACTGACGTTTCAGTATCCACGCCCCCGCATAACCTGCCTCTCCATAAAGACCTCCTACCCCTGCAAAAACCTGAAATTTTATACATCCTGAGCCCTCTTTCTGCTCTTCGGCATGAAAGAGGGCTTATGGTATAAGATCAGCTTTGACGTTTATTTTGCAGGGATGCCCATGTTTAAAACTTTTTGCAGCATTGTGTGCCTCAGCACGTCAATGCTGACAGTTCTCCCCTCCGCATGGGCAGCAGAGCCTGATACAACACCCCGAACACCCATCAAGCATCTGGTTGTCATTTATCAGGAAAACGTCGCGTTCGACCATTATTTCGGCACCTACCCCGTTGCCAGCAATCCGGCGGGCGAACCTGTTTTTAAAGCGTCTCCGCAAACGCCTGCCGCCAACACCCTGCTCAGCGCGCATTTGCTGGAAACAAACCCGAATACCAACCCCGACAACGGCAAAAACGCCGCCCTCCCGTTCCGGCTGGACCGCACTCAGGCCAGCACGGCAGACCAGAACCACCTCTATACCGCCGAGCAGATGGCCTATCATGATGGCAAGGCGGACCTCTTCCCACGTTATACAGGGCGCGGCACGTCCGGCGGTGCGGGGGCCTTTGGCACACGCGGGCAGGTCATGGGGTATTTTGACGGCAATACCGTCACGGCCCTATGGAACTATGCGCAGCGCTTTGCCATGAGTGATGCCGCTTATACGGACACCTACGGCCCCTCCACCCCCGGCGCGCTGGAGGCTGTCTCCGGCCAGACCAACGGCATGAAAATTATTGCCACCACGCAGAAACCCGCCACAAAAGAGATTACCTCGCCCTTTATTGCGGATGGTCAGGGCGGCTGGACGATGATCAATGACATTGATCCGGCGGGAGACGTCTGCTCCGTCAAAGGGAATCAGGTCATGATGACCGGCAAAAACATCGGAGACCTGCTGACCGCCGGGAATGTCTCATGGGGCGGGTTTATGGGCGGTTTCAACCTGCAAACCAAAAACAGCGATGGTTCAACCGGCTGCCAGCGCGCCACATATTCTCCCGTGGTGCATGAAGTCATTACCGACTATATTTCCCACCATAACTGGTTTCAGTATTACGCCAGCACCGCTAACCCGACGCATGCGCGCCCGAGCTCGCTTGCCGCTATCGGCCATACCCTGAGCGCGGATGGTAAAACACGCGATCCTGCAAATCATGAATATGATCTGGAAGATTTCAAAGCCGTTGTTGCGGCGGGTCGTCTTCCGGCTGTGTCATTCATCAAGCTGCCCGCATTTCAGGACGGGCATGGCGGCTATTCTGACCCGCTGGATGAGCAGCAGGGCATTGTCCCGCTTGTTAACATGCTGCAACAGCGGCCCGAATGGCGCGATACCGCAATCCTGATTGCCTATGATGATTCAGACGGCTGGTATGACCACGCTTTTATCCCGCCTCAGCATGGGTCATTTGATCCGGAAGTTGATCAGTTGAATGCTCCGGGCCGCTGTGGCACGGGCACAGCCTTTGCCGGGGTTGGTGGCAAGCCTGTCAACGGGCGCTGCGGACCGGGCACCCGTATCCCGTTTATTCTGATCTCCCCATGGGCGCGCACCAACGCAGTCAGCCATGTTCAGATCACGCAAAGCTCGATCCCGCGCTTTATCGAAGATAACTGGCTGAACGGCCAGCGTCTTGGTGGCGGCTCCTTTGATGCTGTCGCGCATGATCTGACCGACCTGTTTGACTTCACCAGCCCCCCGCGCCTCACCCCTCTTCTGCTTGACCCTGAAACCGGCACACCTCTGCCTCAGCCCGCGTCTCACTAACTTCCTGAAACCACTCAGGCTGGATGCCACCCTGCACCCAGCCTGCTGTGCCCCCGAGAACGTCCCGGGGACGCAAAAAAGCGCGCTCTCTTTTATCTTTATCCACGCCTCTGCACGGGAGGCGACTGTAGGTCTCCCCGAGACAACTCCCCCAGTTATCCTGGTTTCTATCCACGCCCCCGCACGGGAGGCGACCTGGCTACCGCACGCGCACGGCAGCGTCTTACCAGTTTCTATCCACGCCCCCGCACGGGAGGCGACCAGCAGCGATCCCGCCACAAGCGATGATCACGCAGGTTTCTATCCACGCCCCCGCACGGGAGGCGACTAGTTGGTGAGGTCTCGCCGCTCTTCCATCGCTGGTTTCTATCCACGCCCCCGCACGGGAGGCGACTACGCAGGGCTTGGCGTGGAAGCCCCTCATCATGGTTTCTATCCACGCCCCCACACGGGAGGCGACGCAGGCGCTGCTGAACGCGGGAGATATCACGCAGGTTTCTATCCACGCCCCCGCACGGGAGGCGACGGCTAATGGCTTATGACACCGAATTTGAGCTGCTGTTTCTATCCACGCCCCCGCACGGGAGGCGACCACGCACTCCGTCGTCACTGCGCCGTCTGGCTGGGTTTCTATCCACGCCCCCGCACGGGAGGCGACGTCTGGTCGCGCCCTCAAATCCTCGACGCGCTCGGCTGGGTTTCTATCCACGCCCCCGCACGGGAGGCGACCACAAACTACCAGCAGGCCTACAATGAGGCGTTGGTTTCTATCCACGCCCCCGCACGGGAGGCGACCCGTCTCGCCGCGATGCCTCTTCCGCGGTCACGAGTTTCTATCCACGCCCCCGCACGGGAGGCGACTTCGGCGTGCTACTGGATTGCCGCAGCTCGAAATGTTTCTATCCACGCCCCCGCACGGGAGGCGACAAAAGGTCGAGGCCGCAAGGCGTGCAGAGGAAGAGTTTCTATCCACGCCCCCGCACGGGAGGCGACGCCGCGCGGGGGCTTGCCGCCAGCCGCCTGAGCAATGTTTCTATCCACGCCCCCGCACGGGAGGCGACCCCCAGCTATTGGCCTGCGTCGGGTCCATGCTGGAGTTTCTATCCACGCCCCCGCACGGGAGGCGACTGGATGCGTTCCGTATCCTGCGCGAGAAGATAAAAGTTTCTATCCACGCCCCCGCACGGGAGGCGACCTATGCCGGAGACAAGGTCCGGGTGCTCTTTGATGTTTCTATCCACGCCCCCGCACGGGAGGCGACCGACGGCTGCCGTTGCTGACATTCAGAGCCAGCAGTTTCTATCCACGCCCCCGCACGGGAGGCGACTTGGGCAATCAACAGCCCCCAAGGTCGTGCAGGAGTTTCTATCCACGCCCCCGCACGGGAGGCGACCGCGTGAGCATATCACCTGACGCTCACAAGAAAAATCGGGGGCTTTGCGCGAACCTGATACTCAGGCGGCTTTTCGCGCTGTCCGATCTCGGGGTGTGAAAATTTTTCTATTCCAAAACAACCATTTAAGCCGTCCGCGATCCTCCCCGGTTTTTTACAACCGATAGAAGTTCGCGCAGACGCCTCTTTAGGGTGAACTCCCTCTGCGCCATCATCCGTCAGAAGGATGATGGCACCCAGTCATAGGAAAGCTCTTTATCTCCCAGCTTTCCTGAACCCTCCTGACGCGGCCAGTTTAACCCGCATCTGGCGTATGCGGGGAGACCTGCCTTGCCAGCGCGCCGAGGGATGCAATCTGGCGTGTGAGGTAGGCACGGGTTGGCTCGTCTGTCAGGTGCAAATTCTCTGCGTCAAACTTGCTCATGGCCTGCCCGATCATCACCTCCGGCTTGTTCAGCACAAATGCGTCCAGAAACACCAGAGTTTGCCGCAGGTGGTACTGTGCCCGCGCCCCGCCAATCGCACCGGGAGAAACAGTCTGCAACGCCACCGGCTTGCCTGCCAGTGGCTGAGGAGCCACGCGGGAGAGCCAGTCCAGCGCATTTTTCAGCACACCGGGGATAGAGTAATTATACTCAGGCGTTACAATAATCAGCCCGTCCGCCGCCCGGATCTGCTCCGCCATGGCCAGCACAGGTGCCGGAAAACCCTGCTCCTGCACATCCTGATCATAATGCGGGAAATCTCCGACTGACCCCAGATGCGTGATGGTTATTCCCTCCGGGGCCAGTTCCGGCAGGGTCCGGGCGACAATCGCATTCAGGGACCCTTTTCGCAGGCTGCCCAGCAGGGTGACGAAGTGAAGAGGCTTAGTCTGAGACATGGATTTTCTCCTGTTGTTCGTTTGCAGACAGGTCAGGCGTGAATGCCGCCAAACCGTCCGTTATTGAAATCTTCAATCGCCTGCCGGATTTCATCCTGCGTGTTCATGACAAAGGGTCCGTATCCCGCAATCGGCTCGTTCAGCGGTTCTCCCGTCAGCACCAGAAAGCTGCTTTCTCTGGCGGCCTGTACCGTCACCGTCGCGCCCTCATGGTCTAGTAACGCAAACTGAGCAGCACCGAGTTCCTGCGTCCCGTTTAAAATCAGCCGCCCTTCCAGAGAGACAATGGCCGCGTTGTGTCCTGCAGGCACGCTCAGCCTCACCTGCGCTCCTTCATGCAGCACCCCATCCCACACGTTCAGCGGCGAGAAAATGCGGGCCGGACCACGGGCCCCGTCATATTCTCCTGCAATCACCCGCAGATGCCCGGCGTTATCCGGCAAGGCCACGGTCGGGATCTGGTTTGCTAGCAAGGTCTGGTACCCCGCCGGAACCGTTTTATCTTTTGCGGGCAGATTGACCCACAACTGGACCATCCGAAAATTTCCGCCGGTTTTCGCGTAAGCCGGAGAATGAAATTCTTCATGCTGAATGCCGTTCCCTGCTGTCATCCACTGTACATCACCCGGCCCGATAATACCGCCCCCGCCCGAGGAATCCCGGTGTTCAACCTCGCCGTCATAGACGATGGTCACCGTCTCAAACCCTTTATGCGGATGTTCACCAACACCCCGCCGCGCGTCGGTGGGTTCAAAAGCGTGCGGTCCGGCATAATCCATCAGCAGAAACGGGCTGAGATGCTTGCCAAACTGGGTGTAGGAAAACAGGGAGCGGACAGGAAACCCGTCCCCCACCCAGTGGCCCCGGTCATTGCCGTAAGTGCCAAGAATTTTCTTCTGCATGGTCTTATCCTTTTTCAAAGGCCTGAAGCCTGTGCCTCTTTGCTTGATAAGAACTATGGGTTTCCCCTATTGTCGCAGGAAGAGCGCAGGATCGAACAATGCGTTCTACAGGCAGGACGATGAGAGACCTCAACGACTTTGAATATTTTGCACAGGTCGTCAAACATGGCGGGTTTTCTGCGGCTGCGCGGGCAACCGGCCTCCAGAAATCCCTCCTCAGCCGCCGCGTCCGCCTGCTGGAAGACCGGCTGCACACGCGCCTTATCCAGCGTTCCTCCCGCCATTTCAGCGTCACGGAAACCGGGCACCGGTTTTATGAGCATTGTCAGGCCATGCTGGCGGCGGCGGATGCTGCGGAACACTCCGTCGCCCGTCTTCAGGCTGAACCCTGCGGGCAGATCCGGCTGAGTTGCCCGGTTGCCCTGCTCACCTTTCAGTTTGGTGCCCTGCTGGCCCGCTTTATGCTGCTCTACCCCGCCGTCACCCTGCAACTGGAAAGCACCAACCGGCAGGTTGATGTTTTAAAGGAAGGGTTTGACCTCGCCATTCGTGTGCGCTTCCCACCCCTTGCCCCCTCGGACCTCGTGATGCGCACGCTGGACACCAGCACCCAGTGCCTTGTTGCGGCCCCCTCTCTGGTGCCGCAACCGCTGACCTCCCCGGCGGATCTCAACGGCCTGCCCAGTCTGGACTTCAAAACCCATCCCGGCACCCACTCATGGCTGCTGGAAAACCAGCAGGGGCAGACAGCCACCGTGTTTCATGAACCCCGTCTGGCAACGGATGATATGGCTGTTCTGCGGGAAACCGCGCTGATCGGCGGCGGTATTGTGCAACTTCCCACCATGATGATCTGGCAGGATATTGAGGCAGGCCGCCTTGTGCAGGTTCTGCCCGGCTGGCACCCGCGCGCAGGGATTATTCATGCCGTTTTTCCGTCCCGGCGCGGGCTTGTGCCCGCCGTCCGGGCTCTTCTCGACTTTCTGGCGCAGGAATGTGCTACGCAACGCGGGTTTGCAGCGGAAGCGTTTAAAGCGCCCCCTTTCCAACGGAGCCCTTCATGACAGAACAGGACACCTCAATGCATCGCCTCATGCGTAAGCCGGGGGCAGACAATGCCCGTGTGATGAACGAGGAACTGTTTTTTGATCTGGTTTACGTGTTCCTCGTGACACAGATCAGTCATGGCCTCCTGCACCATCTGACAGTTCTTGGCGGCGTGCAGACCCTCATCCTGTGGTTCGCGGCATGGCTGGGGTGGCAATATACCGGCTGGGTGACAAACTGGTTTGACCCGCGCGTGCCCGCCCTGCGCGGGGTGCTGTTTCTCACCATGGCGCTCGCCCTTGTCTGTGGTGCGGCAGCGCCAGAAGCCTTTGGCCCGCGGGGGCTGGCCTTTGCGGTCTGCTACGCGGCCATGCAGGTCGGGCGGTCGGCCTTTATCGTCTTCAGCCTGCCGGCCACACACCCGCTTGCTCCAAACTACCGCCGTATTCTGGGCTGGGGTGTTATTGCCGCGTGTTTCTGGATTGCAGGCGGCCTTGCAACACCGGAGGCACGTGTTCCGTTATGGGCCGCCGGGGTGGTGTGTGAATATCTCTCCCCCATGTTCGGCTTCTGGCTGCCGGGGCTGGGCCGGTCTCACACATCGGACTGGACAATCTCGGGCAAGCATATTGTGGAACGCTGCCAGTTGTTTGTGATTGTCGCTCTTGGGGAAACCATCATGGCATCCGGCCTTTCCCTTGCGGAAAGCGCGCACTGGTCATGGATTGAACTGGGCGGATTTGGCACCAGCTTTCTCTGCACGCTGGCCATGTGGTGGCTGTATTTTGAAACCTCCAGTGAGGAAGCGGAACACGCCATAAGCAGCTCGCCCGATCCGGGCCGGATGGGGGCTTATTTCCACTATCTGCATGTTATTCTGATCGCCGGAATTATCGTCACCGCCGTCGCGATGGATCTCCTGCTGGAAAACCCGGTAGAAGAAGCGCGCGGTGCCCCGGCTCTGGTCATGACGCTCGGCCCGGCACTCTACCTGCTGGCCAGCACCGCATATCGCTGGGTCGCCACGCGGCGGCTGGCCAGCAGCCAGATTATCGGTGTGGCGCTCCTTCTTCTGGTCGGCTTTGCCGGGCAGGCACTTCCATTATGGGAACTGGCGCTCTGTGAGACAGCCCTCTTCCTGATCATCAGCCTTGCCGGGTCACGGAAGAGCGCACGGCATGGAGTCCATTCCGGGGCCTCCTGACAGAGGCCTCACAGTTATAGTCAGACCTTCAGAGTGGGGTGTGTTCTGTTGAGTCACACCGCAGCCACATCTGTCAGCAGCAACTCGGCCTGCTCCAGCGCCATGACTGTCAGGGTGGTTACCCCCTGCGCGGCAACGGCATCGCCCGCTTTCAAAACAGCCTCTTGCACCCGCACCACGCCGGATACCACCACCAGATACAGATCACGGGCAGGGCTGGTGCGATAGGCCGCCCCCTCACCCGCCGGTATGGCCGCGTGCAAAAGGCGAGCCCCGGCACTCAGCGCCACAGGCGCGCCATCGGTCACGGTTTCACTCTCTTCCGGATCATCCTCCGGAAAGCCGGAGGCGAGAATTCTGAACCCGCCGTCTTCCGTTTGCGAAAAACCCGCGCGGCTTTCCTGCCGGGGCATACCTGCTTCCGTATCAGGCAAAAACCAGAACTGAAGAAAAGACGCGCCCTCCGTCCCCGCCTGCCATGTCAGCATCTGGCAGCCTGACCCGGCGCTGATCAGATGCAGCCCTTCAGCCTGAAGGCTCTCCGGCGCAAAATCATCCACCTGCGCTGTCAGGCTCCCGGCCTGCATCCATGTCAGAATATCAACCTCTGCTTCCGGCCCCAGAGAATATGTCCCGAAAGGAGAGAGCGCCCCAAGATTGAGAGCCCGCAGGCGCCCTTCATGCTGATATGCCGGGTCCCGATACGTCGCAAATGCAAAATGGCAACGCAGAGCAAGGCTATCTGATCGCACTAAACCGAGGCGGTCCGCCCGTCTGACAGTGATCATCCTCCCCCCCCCTCAGGCCGGTGTTCTGGCCACAGGCTGTGCCGGGTAAACCGCCTGCCACCCGCCGCCAACAGCCCGATAGAGATGCGTCACAGAGCCCGCCACCTGCGCCGTCGCCACTGCCAGCGCGCTTTGAGACGCAAGGAGCGCATTCTGCAAGGTCAGCACATTCAGGAAGTCTGATGCTCCCTGCACATACTGTGCCCTGGCGGTTTCTACCGCAATCTCGTTCTCATGCACCGCCTCGGCCAGTTCGTCCCGCCGGCTCTGGGCTGCGGTAAAGTCCGCCATGGCATCATCTATTTCCTGCCAGGCCTTCAGCACCGTGCGCTGGAAAAGAGTTGCGGCTTCCTTCTGCTGGGCCTTGCGCAGGTGCAACTGGCCTGTCAGACGGCCACCTTCAAACAGGGGCAAAGTGGCCGTCGGGCCAAAGCCATACTGGCGGGAAGCCCATGACCCCAGCCCGCTGAACTGAAGCGCCTGAATATCCAGACTGCCCGAGAGCGTAACGCGCGGAAAGAAATCGGCAATCGCCACGCCAATGGCGGCTGTTGCCGCATGCAGACGGTCCGCAGCCATACGGATATCCGGCCTCTGCTCTGCAAGCTGAGACGGCAGGCCAGCAGGCACCAGCGCAGGCACGGAAGGAATACCGGCAGGCCTGCCCAGTTCAGCATCCAGCGCCCCCGGCTCCCGCGCGACCAGAAAACTCAGAGCATTCAGCAAATGGGTTTCCTGCGCCTTAAGCGGCGCAAGGCGGGAGGTAAAACTGTGCCACTGGCCCGTTGCCTCCGCCACATCCAGCCGCGT
The DNA here is from genome assembly GCF_018256955.1 of Acetobacter persici. Lineage (NCBI taxonomy): Bacteria > Pseudomonadati > Pseudomonadota > Alphaproteobacteria > Acetobacterales > Acetobacteraceae > Acetobacter > Acetobacter persici. The sequence continues at coordinate 95,330 of NZ_JAERKU010000009.1, read as the reverse complement.
TGCCGCCCCTTGTTCAAACCGCAATCTCGTCAGCCGGACGCTGTCCCGCGCCACAGCAATATTATGCTCAAGAATCCCCACCTGCGTCTGGGTCGCCCGCAGGTCAATATAGTCCTGCGCCGTTTCCGCCATGAGTGAAACAAGCGTATTGCGCCGCATATCTTCGGTTTCCTGCGTGGCGGCGGTAGCCGCTTCCACCTGCCGCCGCACATGCCCCCAGAAATCCACCTCCCACGAGGCATTCATGCCGTATTGCGGCAGATTGAACGACGGATTGCCGACACTCCCGGGCAAAGCCGTAGGCCCAAACCCCGGCATGCCGGAGGCAATGGTGCCTGCCTGCTCACGCTCCATCGTGCCGAGCAACCCCAGAACGCCGTTGGTGCTGGCGCGCTCCCGCCCGTAGGACGCATTGGCCTCCACATGCGGCATCTGGGCCGCGCTGGCAATGCGCCGCTCCGCCTGACTTTGCATCAGGCGCAGGCTCGCCGCTTTCAGGTCCAGATTGGAGTCCGCGACCTCCTGCTCCAGCTTTGTCAGTGCAGGATCATGAAACAGCGTCCACCACTGCGGATCGGCCGAGGCTGTTGTGATTCGGCTGGCCGCCGGCGGCTGCGTCTGCCGCCATGTGGCCGGAGCCGTGACCTGCGGGGCGTGATACGTCGGCCCCACCGTGCACCCCGCGAGCGCCACAGTAGAAAGGCCTGCAAACAGGACGCGCTTCATGGCGTTACTGCCAGACATAGCGAGCATCATTGGCATGCGGCCCTTCCGGCTTTGAGGACGTATCAACGCTCACTTCCACAGACATCCCGACCCGCACTCTGGCCGCCAGCGGCTGGCCGGGGTCAAATGTCAGCTTGACTGGTACGCGCTGGACCACCTTGGTAAAATTGCCGGTGGCATTGTCTGGCTGGATGGGGGCGAAGGCCACCCCCGTAGCCGGAGCCAGTGAGTCCACATGCGCCTTCAAACGCTGACCGGGGAAGGTATCCACCCGGATTGTCGCCTGCTGCCCCGCCTGCACTTTTGTGAGCTGGGTTTCCTGAAAATTGGCCAGCACATAGGCCTCATGCACCGGCACAACCGCCAGAATACCTGTGCCCGGCTGCACGTAGTTGCCCACACGCACCCCACGTTCCCCAACAACGCCATCAACCGGCGCAGGAATGGTGCAATAAGACAGGTTGAGTTCCGCCTGTTTTTCATCCCCCTGCGCGCGCACCAGCAGACCCCGGGCACGCTCAAGCTGGCCTTTCAGCACCGCCACCTGCCGGATCGCCGCCTCCACTCCGGCCTGATCAAGGGCAATCGCGGCGTCCGCCTCTTTTTCATGCGCTTCGGAGGACTGCTTCTGCTCAATCGTCCCGGCCCCACCGGAGGACAGATTGCGGTATCGCACCGCATTCTGCCGGGCGAACATCAGGCGGGCCTGATCCGCCTGCACGGCTGCGCGCGCCTGCGCAATAACAGCGTCCTGCCGGGCCAGTTCGGCTTCAAGGTTGCTGACATCCCCCTGCGCGGCCTGCCTGTTCCCACGGGCCACGTCCAGCGCAGCCCTGTAATCCTCATCCTCAATATGGGCGAGTTCCTCTCCCGCACGGACCTGCTCGTTATCCTGCGCGCGCACGCGGTCAATACGCCCGGCAACTTTTGGAGCAACCGTCGGGAAATCCGCCGTGACATACGCATCATTGGTATACTGGTTGACGCCATCACCATTCACCAGTCGTGTTCCGCCCCACGCAAGAATGGCAAGAACACCTGCTGCACAGCCTGCATAGAGCAGAGGTTTTTTATAAATCATGGTCAGAGTTCCGAATTAACGAGCAGGAGTGTTGGGGGACGGCGCACGAGGCGGATAGACGCGGTGCGGCAGCAGCAGATTCATCACCGCGTAGCCAAGACAAACGCAGACCAGCACGGCGTAAATATCGTTCAGCGCCAGCACGAGAGACTGCTCATGCACATAGGTATGAAAAACTTGCAGGCTGTTCCGGGCCACATGCCCCGCATCGGGCGATGTGCCGGAAAGCTGGTGCGCAATGGGGTTGCCCATCCCCTGCAAAGCCAGCGCGTGTGTGCCGTGGTGGTCCAGCAGCATAGTGGAATGGTACTGCTCCCGCCTGCGGCTGAGCGCGGCAAACAGGGCATACGCCACGGCATTGGCCAGCCCCTTGAGCATATTCACCATGCCGGAAATAAACGGGCCGTCTGCTGGCCCCATCGCCATGGTCGCAAGCATCAGGGTTGGAATAACAGTCATTGGCTGACCAAAGACCTGAAGGATCTGGAGCGGATAGAAATTGTCGCGCACCCAGTCCACCGTCAGCCATGTGCCAAGCCAGGCCGATGCCGCAAGGCAGAGCATGCCCCCGGCCAGCACAAACCGGCAGTCGACCTTGCGGCTGTTACACAGGGCGGCAATCAGCGGCAGCATGATAAGCTGCGGCAGGGCAACCACCAGTGAGACCGGCGCCGCCTGCACAGGCCGGTAGCCCCGCACGGCCTCCAGATAGGTGGCAGGAATTTCCGCCATGATGGAGCAGATCGCCAGAATACCCACAAGTGAGAGCAATGCCGCCTGAATATTGCGGGACCGCCAGTACTGGATGCGGAAATACGGGCTGGGGTGAAAGGCCTCGTTAATGACAAACACAATAAAGGCCGCCATGCCCCAAAAGGTCAGGCTGGTGATCAGAGGGGAACGGAACCAGTCCAGCCGGTCCCCCTGATACAGCACGGTTACGAGCGAACAGATGGCAGGCAGGCCCACACTCAGCCCCAGCCAGTTGAACTTTTCAAACCGTTCAAAATGCATCGGGTCACGCGGCAGGCCATACGCCATCATCCCCACGGCAATGGCGGCAAGCGGAATAATTTCCCAATACAGCCAGTGCCAGCCCACCGCTTCAAACCAGAAAGCCTCCAGCGGCAGGCCGAGGTTGGGGCCAAAGGTTGCACTCATGGCATAGCCGCCAATGCCGAACACACGGAGTGGCGGCGGCAGATATTTGAGCATGACCGTCATCAGCACGGGCGGCAGGCAGCCCCCTGCCAGCCCCTGAAAGGCCCGCAGAATGCACAGGGATGTCACGTCCGGCATGAAAGGGGCCGGAATGGAGAGCAGCGCCATGACAACGGTCATGAAAATAGAAAACCGGTAGATTGAAAACGTCATGTAAAACCACGGCGTAAACGCCATAGCGGCAATATTGAATGCCTCGTAAACCGAGATCAGCCAGCTTCCCTCATCGTGCCCGATATGCATCGCGCCCCGAATATCGGAGAAGCCAATTTCGGTCACATGCTCATTAAAGCCCGCAACATGCACAGCCAGCAGCATGCCCAGACAGCCAATAACAGTCCGCAGACCAAAAGGCGGGATATAGGATGGCAGCGGGGGCGAGGCGTGGATAACGGGCGCACCCGCAGCCTGAGGTGGGACTATGGTCTTCATGAGCACCAATCATCCTGAGCCTCCGGCGACCGACAACCCTCATTAATGGAAAGCGACGACTTCGATTTCCGGAAGAATAAAATCTGGTCAATGCGCCAGACAAAATCTATTTCTGGAACGATGAAAGGGTATGATCTCGACCTGCTCCGCTCCCTTCAGGTGCTGACTGAAGAGGAAAGCGTCTCCCGTGCGGCCCGCCGCATGAAGATGAGTGAACCGGCCATGAGCCGCCAGCTGGCCAAGCTCCGCAGGGCCTTTGCAGACCCTATTCTGGTGCAGGCCGGGCGGCGGATGCTCCCGTCGGCCTTTGCCTCCGGTATTCTTAGTCAGGTGCAGGATCTGGTCCGTCAGGCGGACAGCCTGCTCGCCACACGCGCCCTTGCCAATCTTGCCAGCATGGCCCCGACTTTTACCATCCGCGCGAATGATCTGGTCATTGCTGCTCTCGCCCTGCCGCTGCTGGAAGCCCTCAAGCAGGAGTGCCCGCGCTGCGAGGTGATCTGGGCACCGGAGCTGGACGCGGCTGCGTCAGACCCGCTGCGGGATGGCGGTGTTGACCTCTATATCGGCGCAACGGACCTGATGAAGCCTGAAATCCGCCGCCAGACGGTCCTGCGGGACCATATGCGCGGGCTTGTGCGCAAAGGGCACCCCATTCTGGCTGCCCCTGTCACACCGGAGAGTCTGGTGCTTTATGATTATATCAGCGTGTCGCGCCGGGGCCGGGCGCGCGGCCCGATCGACTGGATGCTGCAAAACCAGTATGGCCTGACCCGCCGTATTGCCATGGTCGTCCCCAACTATCACTGCATGATTGAAAGTATGAAAGGGACGGACCTGATCCTGCCCCTGCCGGGGCTTGTTATCAATCATATTTCTCAGGACGCTCTGGGGCTGACCTCTTTTGAATTCCCGTTCTCCCTACCAAGCATTGAAGCCTTTCAGGCGTGGCACCCCCGGCGGGATACAGACCCGGTGCATCGCTGGCTGCGGGAAACACTTTTCCGGGTTTCGCGAAAGGTTTTTGAAAACGTCGCTGTGTGAGGAACCAATGGCCGGAAACAGACTGCTATTTTTTTCTGGCAAACATGGCCGTGGCCATATCCAGCACTTTTTCCCTGTAGGCCGCACTAAGGGTTGCCGTGTGGGAATGATAATAGCCAATAGCCCGTATCACATCGCCATGCGCTTCATTAATGTACGTTCTCATAATCAGGGCTGAGGCTTCCACATTAAAACAGGGGTCCGAGACCAGACGCTGCGCCGTCTGTGGCACCGGAAGATGCTTTACATCCGCAAGCGGGCGCACCCAGCGCGTGTTAATCTGCATTAGCCCTAAATCCGCCGAGCCATCTCCATTCGGATGCACCATGCCGGTTGCACCCCCTTCCACTTTCTGAATGACGGGCAGAACGCGCGGGGGAATGTGATAGTGGGTGGCGCTGGCAATCATACAGGCGAGAAGTGAAACAGGCATTGTCGTCCTGATTAAAGCGGATGCGTCTGCATCATGTGACGTCCCTCGCCCCCAAGAAAGCACGCCCTGAGAACCGTCCCTCCCCTAGTCAATCCGTCCGGCTTTTTCAAGGCAGCCGGGGGGGACATCTGCATCCGGGCCGCAACCTGATCAGGACAGATATTTTGATCGACCCTGCCGCCATTTGTTGCAATAGTGCAGCAAATAGCATGGACTGGTTGATATGAACGCTCTGATACTGGCGCAGGGAACATTATGGGGCATCCTGCTGCTGACAGCAGCGGTCTCCCTGCTACTGCTCAGGCAGATTAAAGCTCTTTATCGCAAGATTGCACCCCTTGGTGCTCTGGCCCCCGTCAGCCCGGCAACTAACACGCTGCCCCCTCAGCACCTGTCCACGATGGACGGTCAGAGTGTCACCATCGGTGGATACCATCAGAACGGCAGACAGACGCTGCTGTTATTTGTATCCGGCTCCTGCCCTGTCTCGCAAAAAATGATTTCTATCACACGTGATTTCTGCGGGCGGGAAAATCTGGATCTGCTGTTTTGCGGGGATGATACCCCACAGGCGCAGCAGGCCGCCCTTCTCACTCTGGGCCTGACACAAAGCGAGATGGTCAATTCCGCCACGCTGGGCCGCCTGCTGGGTGTGGACCGTGTTCCGTTTGCCGTGCTGCTTGCCCCGGATGGCGCGGTGGAAGCCCGCGGGCTGGTCAATAACCGGGAACATCTGGAAAGCCTGCTGAGCGTGCGGGCAACAGGCTACAGCTCCATCCAGTCTTTTCTGGATGCCAATCCGCGCGCGCTTTCAGCCTCTTAACGGGGGCATTGCGCCGCCGCGCGGGCCAGAACCTCAGCCCGCAACGCCAGCAGGTCAGTCGAGGCTATGGGCTGCGCACGCGCGATATGGATTTCTGCAGCCGTAAACGGCTTTGTGCCCGCTGGTGTGCTGGCTCCGCCCAGACGAAACAGCACAAAATTCATAACATCCGCCAGTTCCTGATCATCCCGGATCAGGGACATGGAAACACCGGGAACCCGCCCGATATACGCGCGCCCCTCTGCCGAGCAGAGAAAGGTGCCCACATGGTCCCGCAGCACCGGCACAAACGTGCGGGCAGAAACGCCCTCAATCCCGTGGCAGCCGCCACAATGTGTCAGATAATTGGTGGTTGCGTGGTCCAGCACCGCGGCCCGTGTGGAAAGCGGTGCCCCGACACCGGCGAGAAGCGCGAACACCGCCCCTGCCAGAAGCCAGACGGCTCTGGCAGGGGAACGCATGGCGCGTGGCGTCATACAGAACCCTGCCGCCTTACGGGATAGGGTGTGCGGCATTCAGGGCGCTCCGTTCAGCCTGAACTTCCGGCCCCTTCTTGGGGGTTGCGCGCGCTGCCTTGATATCATCCGCCGTGAGCGTCGGCGCAGGCTTGGTATCCCCCAGTGAGGCCACATAGCTCAGCACAGCCGCAATATCCTCGTCAGACAGCGCCTTGAGGGACGGCATGAAACCGGCATAAGACGCACCCCCCGCCTGAATGGGGCCATGCAGACCATTCAGCACAACGTCCGCCAGATATTTTTTGCCTTCCGGCGTGCTGGCAATTTTATCAATCCGGTTTTTCAGAACAGGAAACTGGCCCGGCATCCCTGCGCCGCCTGCCTGATGGCATACGGAACAGTTGGTGTTGTAAACTGTCAGACCATCGGCCGCATACGCGGAACCCGCCACAACCGGAGCGGCCAGAACAACGCCTGCCAGAAAACGTAAACCGTGCTTAATCATGATGCATTCCCAACAATAACAGAAGTAGAACAATTATAGATCAGTGCGCCCGTACCGAAACACCAGATAATATCATTATTGGCCTGAGGCCGATAGCTTGGCTGGTCACCTTCCGTGCCAACACACATGGGCTGGCTACAGGCATCCTGACCGCAACAGTCACGATACGCAACAAGGTAAGACTGCCCGTCACCCGGGTTAAAGCACGTGCCAATCCATGAGGTTGGTGAGGGACTTGTGCCCGGCGGGCAGCTATGCACCCCACCACCGCAAGAGGCACACAGAAAGCCATCAATCGCACAATAGCGCCAGTAATTACAGGCCGTAGGGTCTGTTGTCTGGGCGCTGGCGGCAAAAGGTGTGGGTGCCTTGAATTTGGGTTTTGCCGTCTGGGCGGCGGATGCGCGCTCGACCGGCAGCATCGGGATCAGCGCGCCAAACGTGGCCCACGCCCCGACCCGCCCCAGCAGACCGCGCCGGGAACTGTGCCCCGCCACGTGCCGGGTCAGGCGTTCAACCGTGCGGTCCAGCAGGCTCCGGACCGCACCATTGTGTTCAGCACGCCCCCCGGAACGCACAGGCATATCAGACTGCGACATGAGAGACCTCTTCTTTCAGGGCCGGACGTGCCTGCGGCAACGTGGCAACCAGAGCTTCAATTTCGCGGCGGCTGCCCGCAACATCCCGCGCCGTAATCACGCCACGGGGGTCAAGCACCACCAAGGTTGGCAGACGGCCAATCTGCATCAGCAAAAGCAGTTCCATACTCACCAGCAAAGGCACCCCCTCCAGCGGGGTCTGGCGCGCCATGGCGGAAAGGGCCGCCACATCCCCCTCGCCTATCAGCACCAGATCAAGACCATTCGCCTGCGCCACGGTCCGGGCGATGGGAAGGGCGCGTTTGCACACCGGGCAATCCGCAGAGACAAACATCAGCATCATGGCGCGGCCAGCCGCACTGGCTCCCCCGATTGCAACTGGAGCATCCGCCAGCGTGCGCGCTGTGACTTGCGGCAAAGCCTGCCCCGCCTGCAAACCGGAAAGAACCGGCTGCACGCCGATGGGGGCCAGACGCTCATGCAACACGCCAATCTGGCGGGCCAGCACAAACACACCAAGCGCCAGAGCCAGCGTAAAAAGTGTCAGGAGCACTGTGGAGACTGTAAGAATAATTAGCATCAGCCCACAACCTCCGCTCTGGTGAGAGATGCCGTGGCCATGCACAACAACAGGAGAGACACACCCATCAGCAAACCTTCAACACACAGCAGGCCAAAGTCTGGCTGGCCGCATAAACCCGTCAGAAAAACCAGCACCGCCAGCGCCACATTCCGCCAGACAGACGCCCAGGACAGGCGCACATCCACCCCCGGAATACAGCCGCAGGACAGATGCGTGCGGCCCCGCGCAACATTGACCCCCATGGCCACAGCAAAGACCAGCAAGAGTGCGGCAGACACCACCCCCGCAACAGCCGTCACCGCCCCCGAAAACAGCCAGAGACCAAGAAGCGTTTCCGTCACGATAATCGCATAGGCCGCGGGAAAGGCCGCATCCAGAGGCAGAAGGCGATAAGCTGCGATGTCAGATGCAAAGCGGGCGCTGTCTGTAGCTTTCCCAATGCCCGTGAAGAGAAACAGCGCGCCAAACGCCCCACTTCCCAACGCGCCGAGCATATGCAGCACAAGCGTCGGCACCCTTATTCGCCCAGTGCGATGGTAAAGTACAAATCATCACCCAGATGCTGCATTTTACGCAGTTGCTTTCCGGTCTTCATATCCCAGATCAACAGGTCTCCGGTGCTGTCATTGGTAAACAGCAGCGGCTTTTCGTCCTGCGTAACTCCCACCATGCTTGCAGGCACAGGCAGCTTGATGCGGCGCACCAGTTTATGAGTCGCTGTATCCAGCTCCCAGATTTCCGTTCCGGGCTTTTTATGAGTCCAGAACGTCCCCTCATGCATCAGCACGAACAGATGCCCGCTGGCATAATGCAAAGCAGATAACTGCCACCCGCCCGGACGCCATGTTTTTGCAAAAGGCGCTTCAGCAGCGGGTGCTTTTTTCAGGCCGGCCGCTTCCTGAATAGACCATGGGGCTTCCACTTTACTTTCGGCAGAGAGGCTGGTGGGGTACACAAGACCGCTGTAGGAAATAAACCATGTTTTGCCATCTGGCCGCCGGGTGGGGCTGTGCTCAAAAACAGCATCTTTTTCAGGATCAAAAAATGGCTTTGTGTGTGTCACGTCTGCTTTGCCAGCCTTCAGGCTGACATTGGCAAGGCCACCATCCGCACAGATTGACGTAAATCCGTCATTCCCCCAGGGGTAGGCCAGAGCACAACCGGGCAGATCCACCGTCTGACTTACCGTATGTGTGGCAGTCTCCACAACATGCACCGCGTTTGTTGGCACCATGGAAAAGACGTAAACCCGGCTGCCATCCTGACTGATGGCGAGATCATTTTTCTTGGGTGTCACGAGCGCCCTGCCGGGAAGAACTTCATCATTCGTAATGGTCAGGGTCTGTGGGTCATAGGCAGGCAAAAGGTCAAGACGGTCGCCCCGGTTGCCGCGTGACCACACCGTTTCCGCCACGTAAAAAGCCCGCCCTTTCGGGTCCTGCACAACATTCCCGTTATAGGCAGCCTGCACCATGCCCAGCAATTTGCCTTTATCCGCATCCACCACATAAATGCGGCCATCCTTGGCATGGGTGCCTGCCGTATCCTGCACCAGAATACGGTGAGGTGTGACCGGAGAGAGCTTGATAATATCGCTTTCTTCCTCCTGCACCACCGGCTCATCCGCCCGGGCTTTTCCCGGTGCTGCGGAAAAGGCGCCCAGCGCCACAAGGCCCAGTGCAAAGGCCGCGGTGCTGGCCCGGAGAGCTGTGGAATAGCGCATAAAATCAAACCCTTTGGCTGAGAAAGCGGATGGAAGCACAGCTGTGCCGCGCAGGAAAGACAAAAGCGGCATCAGAATTCCGCACTGACCGTGCCAAAAAATTCACGCACAGCACCGCGTTCCAGAGACTGATAATCTCCTGACATCGGGTTTCCGTTCTGCCCCATCATGGAAATATATTTCGAGTTAAACAGGTTGTAGACATTGAAATCGACTGACAGATTTTTCGCAAACCCAACCTTCCCGAAATTATACCGCCCCCCCGTGCTGGCCAGCCAGTACCCCGGCACAGACGTATCATTCACGTAGCTATAGTAGCGTTTGGAATAATAATGCACGTCAAAATGCGTTTCCAGCCCTTTCCAGCGATAAGACAGGTTGGCCTTATACATAAACTGCGGGAAATTGACGATTTTTTTGCCTTTTGTGTAGTAAACGCCATCAGAGGTGGAAATATTACCGCCATAGGTCGAGTGGTTGTAACTGACACTGTTATACAGGGCCAACCCTTTAATTGGCGTCAGCGTTACTGCGGCATCAACACCATTTGTATGCACGCTGGTTGGCACAACAGTGGAGACAGGAGCCAGAATAGTCCCCTCCGTTGCTGCCTGAAGGCGGTTTCTGGCATCCACATGATATCCGGCCAGACTGGCCTGTATCAGCTTATCCGTATACCGGTATCCAACGGCATAAACCCAGTCTTTTTCAGGGGAAACACCGTTCTGGAGTTTTTTGAACGCAGTCTGATCCTGCACGGACCATGGTGAATTTCCAACCCCGTTCGGCAGCACCTGATAGGTGCGCATATTTTCCGCAAGATCAAAATAGAACTCATGATTTTTCAAAAAATAATAACTTGCACCAACATGCGGCAAAAATGCGCTGGATGCCGTCATGGTGCCATTAGGCAGTGCATCCGCGCCGGTGTAATCGGGATTGTTGTAAGACGCCCCGCCCGCAGTGGTCGCCAGCATGGACTTGAAACCTGCCGTAACACGCAAATTTTCAATCGGCCGCCAGGTATCCTGCAAATGGAACGCGAAGTTGTTGGTTCTCCAGTTAAACCCGTATCCCTGCTGGAACGCTTTGCCATAGGTATCATACGGGCCAACAGTTTTAAGCGGAGCGCCCTGCCCCAATGTCGGCTCGTTATACCAGAATAATCCGGCTTCCTGATTGTTGTTTTCATACCAGACGCCAGCATCAAGACTATGATTAGCAATTTTATATAAAAAGCTTGTTGTAAACCCGTACCGCTCCTGCCGGTTCTGCCAGACCTCCTGAGAGAACGGGGCCTCCGTATCCGCCGAGGGGGTGGAGGTATCAGAATACGTATAATACCCGGTCTGGCTGGTGCCATACAGAGTGGAGCGCCAGCGCAGACGCTCCGTGAGAGCCAGATCAAAATTCAGGCCGCCGGTGTAATTAATCTCATGCTGGCCGCCATCATACAGGTAAGGAGAATCTCCGTTAGCCTCAATGGCGTCCGTGGTTGGAAGGGAAATGTTCCCTGCCACATAATTATAAGCTTTTGCGTAATTGGGGTACAGATGCGGCGTGCGCCAGCCCAGCCCGTCCAGCATTGCCAGAGATGTATCCCAATAATTCCATTCGGCTAGATCACTCCAGTTGAAAAACGCCTTCATGACGCTCTCATGCCCGATAGGCTGCACCAGCTTGGCGTCCACCTGCTGCTGGAACTGGGAGCCGCCGCCCGCCCACATCCCCTCGTCTGAACGGGAATAGGCCGTCATGAACTTGGTGCCGGTGCTGTTAAGCTTGCCACTGTCCAGCCGGGCATAGGTGCGGAAAGAACTGTAGCTGCCAAAGCCCTGAGAGACTTTGCCGCCAAGCTGGTCCTTCGGGTCTCCCGTTTCAAACTGCATTGTGCCGCCCAGTGTGGAGGTGGAAGGCACATTCACCCCACCCGGCCCTTCCGAGATGATGCTGCGATCAATATCGTCAGAAATAGCTGCCTGAATGATATTCAGGCCGTTATTGCTCTCATAGGTCTGGTCATTCAGCGGAATCCCATCCAGCGTGACGCCAAGCTGGTCCATAAAGAAGCCGCGCACGTAAATGCTGGCCCCCCAGAGGTCGATCCCCAGCGGGTCTGTTGAACTGAAACTGACCCCCGGCAGCCGGTCAGCCGCTTTCAGCACAGAGGTGCCGGGCGTAAACTGCTCCATCACCGCTTTGGAAACCACATTATCCGCCCCACGGGAGACACTCCGGTGAGAACTCACGTCCAGAGCCTCGCTCCCGCCCTGCACAGGACCATGATCCCGATGCCGGGCAACAGGAACCACCCTCCCCCCCGCAGGGGCACGAGAGGCAGCTGTCCTTTTATGCACGGAGGACCTGGCGCGGGGGATATGATGCGCCTGTGAAGCACCGGACGATGAGAGGGATGATGAAACCGGCGCAGGAGTATTGCCCGCGGCAGCTTTTGCAATATCCGCTGCAAGCAGCGCGGGCATTGTCAAAGCGGAAACCGACACGGCACATCGACGGGGCAGTTTACGGCGGGACGTCACCCTGTCTGCAGGGCTGGATTTTCTGCTCACGTCTGGTTCTTCCACATTTGAATGCCAGCAAAGGCGAGAATGAAAAACGCTTTTCCTTGCGCCACGGAGCATCTGCCTGCCCTCTCCCGCCGTGAGACTGGCCTTACACAGATACAAAACAGACGGGGCGCAGGGGGCTCCTTACAGACCCCGCAAAAACGTTTCACTGATGTTATGATATGGAGAACAATACTACATCGCAACAGTTTTATACGTTTTTTCTATGCCCGCAGCCTTCACCCGCGCAGCGGGCTATGTGTTCAGCATCAAAAACACTTTAAACAGCGACATTCCGGGGCGATCAGCGTTCGCTTTTTCAAACCCGCCTCTTGCCAGCCGCCCTGTTTCTTCATTACGATTAAAAAATGTCATCAGAGAACAAGGCTGACATTATGGATGTTGGCGGCACACTTTATGCTCTACGCACACAACGCGGCCTGTCCCAGCGTGAACTGGCACGGCGGTGCGGGGTGGCCAATGGCACGATATCGCTGATTGAATCCAACGCCATCAACCCGTCAGTCGGGTTGCTCCGGCAGATTGTTCATGCCCTGCCCATGAATTTGTCAGAGTTTTTTGCATTTGAGCAGCAGGATGAACGCAGACTGTTCTACCGCGCGCATGAACTGCGGGAAATCGGCGGCAAAGGGATTTCCTACCGCCAGATCGGGACAAATCTGAACGGCCGCGCCCTGCAAATCCTGAATGAAGTCTACGCGCCGCGCACCGATACCGGCAAAGCCATGCTGCAACATACCGGGGAAGAAGGCGGCGTGGTCATCAGCGGGGAGATTGAAATTACCGTTGCTGAGCAGCGGACCCTTCTCGGCCCCGGAGATGCCTATTACTTTGACAGCCACCTGCCGCATCGCTTCCGCAATATCGGCAAGGAACCCTGCCACATCGTCAGTGCGGCAACGCCTCCTAGTTTTTAAAGGCAGAAGCTTTAATAGCTGTCTGTGTGTTGCCAAAATGGGCCGTCACATAGGCCGTAATGGCCGCCAGTTCTTCCGCCGTATAGGCCTTTGAAAAGCCGGGCATAAAAACGCGCCCCTGCGCTGTTTCCAGCGCTGTGCCCGTGCGTAAAACCTGCACCAGATTATCCCCCGCCGGATCCGACACACTATGCGCTCCCCCCAGCGCAGCCCACGCCGACTGCCGCCCCTGACCGTCTGGCAGATGGCACCCGGCACAGGCCTGAGCAAACAGCCCCTCCCCGCGCCGCGCAACAGCATTCAGCGCACCGGCATCCCCGGAAGGCATCGGGTGCGCAACCGGTCCTTCCGCAATGGGGGGCAGACTGCGCAGATATGTCACCATGGCGGCAATGTCTTCCTGCGTCATATAACGCAGGCCATGCTCAACGGCTTCCGCCATTGGCCCTGACGCTGGTCCTTTTCCGCTGGCAACGCCCGTCGAGAGATAGGACGCAAGCTGGTCTTCCGACCAGTTCCCCAGACCATGCTGCCTGTCCGATGTCAGATTATAGGCCCTCCAGCCCATCTGCATCGCACCCGCATAGGCTTTGCGACTCAGCCCATATGTCAGGGTTCTGGGCGTGTGGCACTGGCTGCAATGCCCCAGAGCTTCCGTCAGATAAGCCCCGCGGTTCCATGCACCGGACTGGGCCGGGTCTGGCTGAAACCGCTTGTCCGGATTGTTCAGCCAGTTCCAGAATATCAGCCCCCAGCGCTGATTAAAGGGAAAGCTGAGCTGGTTCTGCCGTGCCGGGGCCTGCTGAGGCTTCAAACTGAACAGATATGCCCGGATTGCCAGTGCATCAGCATCGCTCAGCAACGTGTAGGCCGTATAGGGCATAACGGGATAGAGATGTTTCCCGCCACGGCCCACGCCGTCCCGCAACATTCTGAGCCATTCAGTATCGGTATAATTTCCAATACCTGTCTGCTTATCCGGCGTAATGTTGACCGCAAAAACCGTGCCAAATGGCAGGGTAAACGGGCGGCCTCCCGTCAGACCAGCACCGTCCGGCGCGGTATGGCAGGCGGCACAGTCCGCGGCACGGAAAAGATACGCCCCACGCCTTACCTGCTCCGGCTGCTGGCTATCGGCTGACGCAGGAACACTCTCCGCCAGAGCCGCCGCACTGCACCAGATGGAAGACGCAAATCCCGTGGCATACAGCATATTTTTAAAAGAACGGAAGAGCGTCATACCTTGCCTCCTCCCATCTGTCTGGCGAACGGAATACGACGCAGACGCTTCCCGGTTGCTGCAAACAGGGCATTCGCCAGCACGGGAGCTGCCGCTACAGTGCCAACCTCACCAATTCCGCCAATTTCAGCGTCCGGGTCTGACACAAGATGCACCTGAATATCCGGGGCCTCATTCAGACGCATCATCCGGTAATTATGAAAATTTGTTTGCTCAACACGCCCATTTTTCAACGTGATTTCATTATAAAGCGCCATTGTCAGGCCAAAAATCAGGCCGCCCTGAATCTGCGCAACAATGCCGTCCGGGAACACCACCGGGCCGCAATCCACAGCGTTATGCGCCTGAATAAGCCTGATTTGCCCATCAGCCTCCACGGCAACCTCCAGCACCGTCGCCGCCCATGTCTGAAAAGAGTAATGGAGCGCAACCCCCATCCCGTGCCCCGGTGGAAGGCTCTTGCCCCAGCCAGACTGTTTTTCAACCTCATTCAGAACTTTCAGCGCACGCGGCTGGTGGGCTGCCAGCGTCTTGCGGAACGCCAGCGGGTCCTGCGCGGCCTGATGCGCAAGTTCGTCAATCATGCTTTCCACAACAAACACATTGTGCGTCGGGCCGACACCGCGCCACCAGAGCGTTGTAACCGCCGCGGGTTCATCCCGCACAAATTCAACCAGATGGTCAGGCAGGTTATAAGGTGTCTGGGTCGCGCCTTCCACGGCATCAGGGTCCAGCCCGCCCTGCATTCCTTCCGGATACCAGCGCGCCGTGACAGCAGACCCGGTTGTGCGATGATGCCAGCCGCTAATAGCACCGTCCTGCGTCAGGCCAGCAGAAACGCGGTCATAATAATATGGGCGGAACTGATCATGCGTGATGTCCTCCTTCCGTGTCCAGATCAGCTTGACCGGATAAGGCACCTGTTTTGCAAAACGGGCTGCCTGACCAATGGAATTTGAATCAAGCCTGCGCCCGAACCCGCCGCCAATCAGATGATTATGCACCGCTATTGTTTCAGGCTTCAAACCGGTAGCGTCTGCCACTTCCTGCCGCGCCCGACCGGGCACCTGCGTACCAACCCACACATCCGCTCCGTCCGGGCGAATATGCAAGGTTGTATTAATCGGCTCCAGCGCCGCATGCGCCAGAAAAGGCAGTTCATACACAGCGTCAATGCGCGTGTGCGCCTGCTTCAGGGCATACTCCGCGTTTCCGGCCTTCAGCGCCACAATGCCGGACTGGTCTGAGGCCGCTTTCATGCGGGCAATAATGTCACTGCTGGAGGTCGCGGCATTCGGGCCAAAGTCCCACTGCGGGGCTGCCGCATCCAGCCCTTTGATCGCGGCCCACATGTGTTCACCAATGACGGCAAGCGCATCCGGGAGCGTCACCACATCCACCACGCCCGGAACAGCAAGAGCGGCCGCACGGTCATACCCTGTCAGATGTCCGCCCTTAACCGGGCAGGCCATTATACGCCCGATCTTCATCCCCGGAACCTGCACATCTATCCCGAACTGCGCACTGCCGTTGGTTTTGGCTTTTGTGTCCAGCCTGCGGGGATTTGTGCCAATCACCGAAAAATCAGAAGGGGACTTGAGGACAATTTTTGCCGGAACAGGCTGACGCGCCGCAGCCTCCGCCAGAGCGCCATAGGACAGGCTCCGCCCGCTATCAGGATGGAAAACCTGCCCGTTCCGTGTCTGGCAGGCAGCTTCCGGCACACCCCAGATCTGCGCGGCTGCGGCCACCAGCATCATGCGTGCCGCGGCCCCGGCCTCCCGCAAGGGCACCCAGCTATCCCGCGTGGAGGATGACCCACCCGTCTCTTCCTCACCCGCCACGCTATCCACGTAAGCCGGATCAGCCGGTGCGGCTTCAACAGTCACCTGATCAAGCGTAACGCCCAGCTCCTCGGCCAGCAGCATGGAAATGCCGGTGTAAATCCCCTGCCCCATCTCCGCATAGCGCATGATAAACGTCACAACGCCCTGTGGCGTAATCCGGATAAATGCGTTTGGCCGGAAAACGACCCCTGTCGCGGTATCCTGCGCTCTCGCAGCCTGCAAAAGCGGCAGGCCGGGCAGAAAGGCGGACAGAAGCAGCCCGCCGCCCCCCTTAACCGCAGCACCCAGCAAAGCCCGGCGGGAGGCTGGCAGAAGGCCGCTCTGCGTTTCAGGGCGCTTATACCTCATCGGACGCAGCTTTATGAATGGCTTTACGGATACGCACATACGTCCCGCACCGGCAGATATTGCCAGCCATTGCTTCATCTATCTCGGCATCCGTCGGGTGCGGATTTTGCTGCAACAATGCGGTGGCCGCCATAATCTGCCCGGACTGGCAGTAGCCACACTGGATCACCTCTTCATCCAGCCAGGCCTGCTGCACCTTCGCCCCTGCCTGTGTGTGTTCAATCGCTTCAATGGTAAGAATATCGCGCCCGGCGGCCGCTGAAACTGTCAGCAGACACGCCCTGACAGGCTGCCCGTCAAGATGCACGGTGCACGCCCCGCACTGAGCAACCCCACAGCCATACTTAGTGCCGGTCAGCCCCAGAATATCCCGCAAAATCCAGAGGACGGGCATATCCGCTGGCACGTCCACTTCACGCGGAGTGCCGTTAACTTTGAGATCAAACCTCATACAAATCCGGCCTTACTGCGCTGACTGTTGCGTATCCGTAAGGTATGATACCCCAAAGCAGGCCAGCAGTTAAAGGCCAGTGAGGATGAATACGCCCCACCATCGTAATTTTACCCTGCCTGCTCCAGCGCAAACACGCGGAGGCTGCCCTCATGCAGCCCCCCTATCAGACCGGCAGGTGCGCGTTACCATCCCTGCTCAGTCGGGAGCACAAACAACTCGGCAACATCCATGCGCTCTGGTGATTTCAGGGCAAAGAGAATGCTTTCCGCAATATCCTCCCCCTCAAGAAACGTCATGGATGCCGCCAGATCGTCCATCTGTTTACGATAGCCCGCATCTGTAATCTGTTCATAAAGCTCGGATTTAACGGCTCCGGGCTGAATACAGGTCACGCGGATGGCATGCTTTGGCCCAACCTCCATTCTCAACCCGTCAGAAAACGCTGTAATGGCGGCCTTGGTCGCGCAATACACGGCAAGCCCCTTAAAAACCTTACGGCCAGCAATTGAGGACATGTTGAAGATATGGCCGGAATGCTGCGCGATCATCTGCGGCAGGGCAGCCGCCGTAGCATTAAAAACACCGGAGATGTTCACATCTACCATACGCTGCCATTCCGCAACCTTCAGGCTGTCAACATCCGACAGAGGCATCACCCCCGCATTATTCACTAATACATCCAGCCGGCCAAATTGCTCCACTACAGTCTGAACAGCCGCTTTGCAGGAGCCCAGATCCGTCACATCGGTTTGCAGCGCAACGGCTCTCCCGCCAGCCTGCGCAATGTCCGCAACCAGAGCCTCCAGACGCTCTACGCGCCGCGCCGCAAGCCCCACAATCAGACCTTCTGCCGCAAGTTTGCGTGCTGTAGCAGCCCCAATCCCGCTAGATGCGCCGGTTACAAGTGCTACTTTGCCCGAATGTTCCATAGTCATATCCTTATAACGTGCCAAAAACCGGCACAGTTTTGAGGAAACTTCTATAGAAAAAGGACCAGACCCGTTCGCTTGACGTTTTGCCTGAACTATTGTGATTTTGCTTTTTTCTGCATTTTTACGTGACACCACACCAGCAAAGCCTGATGCCTCTACGCCACCAATCCCCGCTGCGCTTCACCAGCCAGATGCTGGAACAGCATATTCCCGGTCGCAAAATCGTACAAAGCGACGGAGACGCGTGGAAAGACGCTGAAGCTCAGATCTTTAACCGGCCACCACAGGAGGAAGATCTTCTGGTTCCAGCCGTAGCAGAGCCTCTGCTCGTCTGGGTCATGTCAGGAGAAGCACAGATTGAAGAGCGGGAACTGGCGGGAGAATGGACGCGGACTGACGCTCAAACCGGCTCTTTTTTCCTGACACAGGCAGGCTCTCCCTACCTGATGCGATGGAAGACCCTGTCCGAATATCCGTTTCAGGTTCTTCATCTCTATCTGGGGTCTGACCTTGTCGGCCGTGCGGCACGTTCTCTGGGATTAAATCCATCCCGGTGCCGGATGCGGGATATCTCCGGCGCACAGGATGCATTTCTCACGGGGCTTTTGAATGGCCTGACAGCAGAAATGCTTTCTCAGCCTTCGGCAAACCTTTTACTGGTGAACGGCCTTCTCGAAAGTCTGACCGTTCATCTGCTTCGGCAGTATGCCGATACAAACACCGGGCCTCAGCGCAGGGCCGCGCAACTCCCGGCGTGGAAACTCCGCAAAGTGCTGACATATATGAAAGCCCATCTTGCCGAACCGTTTGATCTGGACGTGCTGGCGGCGCTGTGTGGCATGAGCCGCTTTCATTTCAGCCGCTCTTTTCACAACACTATGGGGCAAAGCCCGTCGCGCTGGTTCATACAGGTCCGGATGGAACAGGCCGCCCATCTGCTGCTCCAGACAGATTTGCCTGTCATAGAGATCGCCCTGGCTGTCGGCTATGAGAGCCCGAGCCACTTTGCGCAGATTTTTCGCAAAACAACCGGCGTCAGTCCACGCTGTTACAGAGCACTTTGAGGTCTTGCCGAGAAACAAAGAGTCTTCTCCCTGCTCCGGATCACCGTGATGTTATTCACTTCCAAAGCGACGCCATCTTATATATGAGAATGATTCTTAGTTGCTTATATAGCAAATAGTACTCATAAATGTTCGTCTGGTGCTTCTTCTGGCCTTGTGACGCGCCACGCGCTGTTTTCTGGAGGTTTACCGCTCATGCCAACGCTCTCGCCCTCTGCATTATCGTTCTCCCCATGGGATATGTTTATCAATGCAGGCCCGCTTGTGCGCTGTGTCATGATGCTCCTCGCTGTGGCCAGTATCCTGACATGGACCATTTTTATTGCGAAATCCATTGAGTTTTTTAAAATTCGCCGCCAATTGCGCAAAGCAGAACTGGCGCTGGAAAACGCGAATACTCTCGACTGGGGGGAAGAAAGCACGCGGCAGAGCGGCATAGCCCACACCCTCGTCATGGCGGCCGAGCAGGAACGGACACGCTCTCAGGATATTGTTGATGATAATGACGGGCTGAAAGAGCGTATCGTCCTGCACCTTGAACGGCTGGAAGCCGCTGAAGGCCGCAGACTGATGCGTGGGACAGGCCTGCTTGCCACCATTGGCGCTACCTCCCCTTTCATCGGGCTATTCGGTACCGTCTGGGGTATCATGACATCTTTTACCGGCATTGCCGCCAGCAAAGCCACCAGTCTGGCCGTTGTCGCACCGGGCATTGCGGAGGCCCTGCTTGCCACGGCGCTGGGGCTGGTTGCCGCTATCCCTGCCGTGGTGATTTATAATCACCTTGCCCGCCAGAGTGCCGCCTGCCGGGCACAGGTTGCTGACCTCACCGCTCTTGTGATGCGCCTTGTCTCTCGCGATCTGGGCCGTATGCAGGCTTTAACAAAAACCGGACAGGTTGTGCGTTTTGATCTTCCGCGTCTGGCGGGAGAATAACCGCTCATGCTCCGTATTCGTCACACTGATGAAAACCCGCATGAAGCGAGTGAGATAAACGTCACCCCATTTATTGATGTCATGCTGGTCCTGCTGGTGATCTTTATGGTCACGGCCCCGCTCACAACTGTCAACGTGCCGGTCGATCTCCCGTCCTCCAGTGAAAAACCAGCTCCCCGCCCAGATGATCCTGTTTTTCTGACTGTAAAAGCTGACCACAGTCTGGCGCTGGGAGAGGAAACAATCGCGACGGAGACTCTGGCCACTGCTCTGAACAGCGCCACCAAAGGCAACAAGGAACAGCGCATTTTCCTGAGAGCAGACAAGACTGTGGATTACGGCACATTGATGAGCGTGATGGATAAATTGCGCACAGCAGGCTTTCTGAAAGTCGCGCTGGTCAATCTTCAGGGGCTGGAGGAAGGTCAGGAAGCCCATCCTGCTCAATCAGGCAGTACGGACACCCCACGATGAGCAGAGCATCCGGCCAGATCGGACCAATGGCGGCGTCTTTCACAGAATGGCATTCTTCAAAAACACAGCGGGAAAGGCGGGAAGAGACTTTAAGATGGGGTCTCTCATTCATGAGCGTGCTTGTCGCCACCGCAGGAGTGACCGCGTGGATCACCAGCGCCCCGCACCCTGTTACCCCTGTTGCAGCAGCCCCGGCGGCCGCAATTGCTATTGATATGGTCCCTGCACCAGTCCCGGCTGCCACATCCCGGCAAGACGTACCCATGCCACCCCAGCACGTCCGGCCCGTACCGGTGCCCACACCTGTCGAACCACCCAAAATAACGGCACCTCCATCACCAACTCCCTCTCCGCCAGTTCCCGTCCCGAAGCCGGAGAAACTTTATAAGATTGTTAAAAAGCACAAAGCAGTTCCAAACTTAAAAAAAACGTCGCCTGAGAACAGCCAGCAGATAGACGCAGCGGCAGCCTCTCTTCCTTCTGCTGCAACACCCGCCTCCTCTCCTCAGGCAGCACCGGTCTCAGGCGTCTCCTCACCAAACGCGGCGCATGATCCTGTAACATGGCAGGGCGCTTTGCTGGCTCAGCTTGAAAAATTTAAACGCTACCCGCAAACGGCGATGGCTGAGCATGAAGAAGGTGTCCCGACAGTTACCTTTTCCATGGACCGCGCGGGCCATGTCTTGTCTGTCAGATTAAGCAAAAGCTCTGGGCATCCTCTTCTGGACGCCGAAGCCCTTGCGCTTCCCAAACGCGCCCAGCCTTTACCCGCCCCGCCTGAAAGCGTACCGGGAGAGCCCATTACTTTAACGGTGCCGGTTGAATTTGATATCCATTAGTCTTGCTGGCTGGCGGACTGCCACTTGGTCGTCCCGCCAGGCTTACTCAACACGCAGGCTCTTCTCAGACTGGCAGACACATCAGCACAAACCGTTTTGTAAGCGCCGGAGTTAACTCTCGAGACCACCGGATAGCGGTTGCCCACTGGCCGCCAGACCGGCAGCCAGTGGGTTATCCTGACTCAGACAGCCCTCAAAAAATGAGGCTTCACCTTCATCAGAGGGTAGCAGCGTCAGAGCTCAATCCGGGCCGTGACTTTAAAAGAGCGACCGGGCTGTGTGTAATACCGCTCAGAAAGCGAGGTGGAAGACTGGCCATACGGGAGAGAGGCCGCATTGTAATAGGCTTTATCAAACATGTTATACATCCCGGCCTGAATGCGCAGGGGTTTATAAAATGCCGGGCTATACCAACCAGTCAGATCAAAAATAACATAACCCGGTGTTTTCCACTGGTTACTCAAACCACCAGTCGACGTCAGATATTTGGCATTATCCCGGCCTGCCGCAAAAGTTCCGGACAGATCCGCCCCCCAGCGCTGGGTTTTATAGCCAAACCCAATAATGCCACGGAACGGCGCAACCGAACTCAGGTGGAAGTTTTTATCCTGATCCCGCCCATCGGCATAGGCCAGAGAGCCCCAGACATGCCAGTGATCATCAAACGCCCAGTTTCCGCTGGCTTCCACACCATAAATCCGGACATGTGCGAGGTTGGTATAGCCATAGCACAGCATATATCCGTTACAGCCGCTTATCCCCATCATATCTATAAAGTTATGATAGTGATTGTCATAGAAAGAAATTTTAGCTCCCCTCTCGGAGTTCCCGTATTTCATCCCGACTTCCCAGCCTCTGCTGGTTTCGGGCTTGAGATCAGGGTTCCCGACAACCTGATAAACCGGTGGCGTGCTGTAGTTCAGATATTCCTCAGTGGCAGACGGAGCACGATAGGCCTCGGAATATTGTCCATACAGAACAACATCTTTTGCCACGCGGGCTTCCACCAGAACTTTGGGTGAGAAATGCGAACCATGCGCCCCGTGAGGCAAGCCCGCATATCCGGCATTGGCCCTGTAAGACGCTGTATTCTGCGGGTCACGCTGGAAATAATCAAACCGGAAACCCGGAGTAATATGCAGCCATTCACCACGACCAATGCCAATGCGGTCCTGCACAATAGCACCCATATCTGTGCCATGCACTTTAGGCATATCGGAAAAATTATCATGCGTATAAGCGCTTGAAACGGCCCGCTGGCCTGTCTGCGTCTGGTAGGTGTCCGTCAGGAATACCTCTCCGCCATAGGTCAGCACATGATGCAACGGGCCGGTGAAAATATTGTTTGTGGCCGAACCCGTGACACCATAGGACTCTACAGGCAGTGTCAGATGCTGATGAACATAGGCGCGCGGTCTGGCAGGGTCACGGTTTGTAATATCCGTATCCGTCTGGATACTCTGCCAGTAAGCCAGAAAATGCGCTTCACTAAATAATGCTGTCGGGCTTTTGGCCTGATAATCATAATTGGCTGATACGCGAGACCGCTGGTTCTCACTGCGGGTACGATACACGTTTGTGGCCGTTGTCTCGGATGTTCTGGTGTGTTCATCCGTATTCCGGTCAAACCACTCCCCGGTCAGACCAACTCTGTGCCCACCGGCAAAATAATGCCGGATCTTGCCCAGAAAACTGCCCTGATCATAGGAGGAGGGATCTTTTGCCGTACGCGTCCGGCCATACCCATAAATATCACCGTGGTTGCCGATCTGGCTGCCATTCTGATAGCCACCCTGAAGCAGGAAAACCGTATTTTTATAGCGGGCAGCAAAGGCCTGATTCAGCAAAGCCGCCTCGCTTGCGCCGTTGTAGGTCAGCTTGGTCAGGCCACCAAAGGTTTTACCCGGCTTAAGCAGATCCTCCGGGTCCAGCGTGCGCAACGCAATGACGCCGCCCAGCGCCCCGGTACCAAAAAAGCTGGAATCAGCACTTTTAACAACGTCAATCGCACCAAGGGAGTTGAAGTCAAAATTACTCACGCCCCCCTGCGCAGAATTGAAAGACCCTGCATAAGCCCCATCATTTGCCCAGGGCATACGGACACCGTCGATGGTGGTCAGAATCCGGTTCTGATCAAGCCCACGGATGTTGATGCTGGAATTGCCACTACTGTAATTCACCGAGGCATCCACACGGCGGGAAAAGTCTTCCAGACTGTCAATCTGCCGGTCACGAAGTGTTTTGAGCGTTGTGGTGGTGGTCAGCACCCCTGCCTTCCCCACTGCGCTGTGATCCTTGTCAGGATCAAACTTCATGGAGTCCAGAATATCCGCTTTGCCACGTACTCTGACTGGCCCCAGAATGACTGTCTGAGGGCTGGCGGTCTTTTTTTGTGATGTTTTTTCTCCAGTGCCAGCCTTCACAGCGGTTTCTGATCTGGGGGGAGTGGCATCAGGTGCCGCGGCAAAAGCGGGAGTTATGCAGGCATAGGCCAGAGCGGTTGTTGCCAGCATCCGGTAACGCACGGCCCGGCGAAAAAGAGGCAGCGGTGTCATTCTACATCCATAAATGCGGTTAATGAGAATCATTATTAATTTATGATGCACGGCAGAGTGTGCCCCATCAAGCGCTTATTGCGCATGATTCTCATTTGCGTTAAATTAGCCACACCGTCGCGCTTTTCTGAATGCATTTCTGTCGTAAAGGACACGCCTCATGACCAGAACGTCTGACCAGCTCTCCCTGTCTCTCCGGCTTAAAGATGCCACGCACACGCTGCATGAAGACCTCGATAAAGGCATCATGGCGCATGGTCTCTTCTCAAGCTCTGAAAAGTACAGGAATTTTGTAAAACTCCAGTATCTGTTTCACAGAGACGTGAACGCCGCGTATAATCATGTTCAGCTGGTAGAAATTATTCCTGATCTGGCAGCCAGAAACCGCTTTGCCCATGTCTGTCAGGACATGCAGGATCTTGGCCTGCCCTTCCCTGATGAGGAAACCACTCTGGATATCCCTGATGCGTCGACTGCTGCGGGATGGCTGTATGTAGCGGAAGGCTCAAAGCTGGGAGCGAACTTCCTTATGAAGCTGGTAGAAAATCTAGGCTTTACCGAGAATTTTGGAGCGCGGCATCTGGCGGCTGATCCCGGCGGCAGAGGAGCCTCCTGGAACGCCTTTAAAAGCGCTATTGACCACGCCGGGTTTGACCCTGTTCTTGCGGCAACCGGCGCGCGGGCAGGCTTCCTGCGTGTCAAAAACTATATGACAGCACCCGGCTCCCTCAGCGCGGTTTCGACCTAAGCACACGCATAAAAAATGGCCTGAAAGTCTATAAAGTTTCAGGCCATTTTACATCAGACAAACCAGATTATAAAAATCAGACCGTTACGTCCTGCATAACGGTAAAGCCTTCAAACACTGGGGGGCCAGCCGTCAGAGCACGCCCCTGCCCTGCCCCGGCATGGGCCTGACGGAACTGCTCAGACTGCGTCCAGCCGACAAAGGCATCATAAGACTCCCAGACTGTGTGAGACGCATAAAGCCTTACGCCCTCTTTTTCCGGCCCCTGAAGAAACTGGAAGCTGATAAATCCGGGAACCGTCTTGAGCAAAACCTCGCGGTCCAGCCAGCGTTTCTGAAAAGCCTCTTCATTTTCAGGAGCAACCAGAAAGCGGTTCATGGCGATATACTGAGACATACTCTTTTTCTTTCCTTATGATAAAGACCCGCACATCATATCGTGCGGTAGAATATACGGCTTTCCTGACACCGCATGTTGACGCACGCGCCCCTCCTCCAGCCCGAAGACATGGCAGGCGAGTTTATTGGTTAACACCTGTTCCGGTGGCCCCTGCGCATGGATCGTTCCTTCATGCACCACAACAATACGGTCAGCACAGGCTGCGGCCCAGTTCAGGTCATGCAGCACCAGCACAACGCCTCCCCCCTTTTGCGCATGGGCCCGCGCAAGGTTAAGCACCAGATGCTGCCGGGAAAGGTCCTGCGCTGAAATTGGTTCGTCCAGCAGTAAAAAGCCGGGTGCTTTGCCAGTATCGTGCACGGCGGCTTCAAGCTGCATCAGCACCCGTGCCAGATGAACACGCTGACGCTCGCCTCCGGATAAGCCCATAACATCCCGCCCGGCAAAGGCCGCCAGACCCACCCGCTCAAGCAAGGCTTCCGCAAGGGCCATGCGCGTCGCGTGGCTCAGGGAGGGTGCTGAAATATGGCTTCCCATCGCCACCAGTTCCCGCAATGTAAACTGGGCCCGCAGGGGGGAATCCTGCATCAGCATCGCCCGGCTGGCCGCCAGTCCGGGGGCTGATAGTGTCGCCACAGGCGCACCACCGAGAGACACAGTGCCACTGGTTGCTGGCAGAAGGCCGCTGGCCAGGCGAAGCAGCGTGCTTTTTCCCGCGCCGTTCGGGCCGATAAGCGCTGTAAGCTGCCCTCCTTCAAAATCCAGAGACGCGTCATGCACAATGGCATTACCCCGGATGCCCCAGCCGACATTGCGCAGAGAAAGCGTCATGCCAGCCTCTCCCGGTCATGCACGCGCGTCAGCAGCCAGACAAAAACAGGCGTTCCTAAAACCGCTGTCACAATCCCCACAGGCACATCCGCGGGCATGGCGATAACGCGCGCCAGCGTATCAGCCGCTATGAGTAAAATTGCCCCCAGCAAGGCGCTGCCGGGCAACACCAGCCGATGATCCGGCCCGGTGACCAGACGCACCAGATGCGGCACAACAACCCCCACAAAGCCAATCGCCCCGACAAAAGAAACCGCAGGCCCCACAGCACACGCAACCGCAAACATGGCAAGCCGCTTGATACGCTCAACAGGGTAGCCCATCAGGCGCGCATCACTCTCCCCCAGCAACAAGGCGTTCAGAGGTAATGCAAGACAGGCGGCAACCCACCCGGCCACCAGCAAAAACGGACATAGCAGACCAATGCGCGGCCATGTGGCGCCCGCAAAACTGCCCATGGTCCAGAAGGTCAGATCCCGTAAGGCTGTGTCATTCGCACGGAAAATAAGGATTCCCGTCAGCGCGCCAGAAAACGCACTAAAAGCCACCCCGGCCAGCAGGATCATGCTGACAGACGTCGCGCCGCCGCGTGTTGCAAACAGATAGAGCGCACACGCGGCAACAAAACTCCCGAGCATCCCTGCCAGAGGCACAGCCCACGCTGTGCTGAGGAGCGCGACATGCCCGCCACCAGCCCCCAGATCAAGCCATGCTCCGCCAAGAACGAGCACACAGGCCGTCGCCAGAGCCGCACCGGAAGACACCCCGATTAACCCCGGGTCCGCCAGCGGATTTCTGAAAAGCCCCTGCATCACAGCCCCTGCGACAGCCAGAGCCGCACCCGTAAGGGCCGCCATCACAACACGCGGGCCACGGATCTGGGTCAGCACCACGCGGTCCGCACTGTTCCCGGCCTCTATCCCGCCTTGCAGCCCGCCGTGCCACAAAGCCGTCAGATGCACGCCGGTTGCGCCGACATTAAGCGATATGCCGACAGCCACAATCAGGACGGGACATAACGCGCACAGAAACAGAACAGCACGCCGCCGCGCCAGACTCATGCGGGATGGCCTGCCGCAGCCATCATTTTTGCCAGATCAAGGGCGGCCTGCGGTGTGCGCGGGCCAAAGCCCAGCAAACGCTCCCCCTCCATACTGACAAACGCATTATTCCGGCCCGCAGGCGTCAGGCGGAAGCCGGGGTCTGCCAGAAGATCGGCGCGAATAGCCGCCGCAGTCTGATCCATAAGGAGAATGATATCAGGCTTGAGAGCGACCAGATTTTCCTGATCCACAATTTTATAGCCCTGCATGCCACCACCCGCATTAACCGCGCCGACAAGCCGGATCATGGCATCTGCCGCAGTACCTGTGCCGGCGGCCATCGGGCGATTATTGGTCATGCGCATGATAAACAACGCACGCGGCTTTGCGGGATGCTCCGCCCGCCATGCGTCCAGTTGTTTAAACTGTGCGGCAATCGACTGGCCAAGCCGGTCTCCTTCCGCCTGCGCGCCAACAATATCCGCCAGAAAACGGGTGCGTCCCTCGATAGCCTCCGGGGACGGCGTGGCGTCCACAAACACAAGGGGGACACCAGATGCCACAAGCTGATCCATCGCCGCAGGCGGGCCTGCATCGTTCATAGCCAGCACAAGATCCGGGCGCAGGGACAAGACCCCCTCGGAGGAAATGGCACGCATATAGCCGAGGTCTTTTTTCTCTTTTCGTGCCTGCTCTGGCCATGTGGACGTTTGATCCACCGCCAGAATGTCGTGTGACCGGCCAAGCGCGTAAAGCGTTTCCGTTATGGTGCCGCCAATGCTGGCAATTTTTGTTGCGCCGTGAAGCGTAACGCGCCGCCCCCGACAGTCCGTGACAATGCGGCCAGCCTCTGTCCCCGTGGCCTGCTGAGCCAGCCCGACACGGGGCAGGCAGACCGAGGCCACACCAAAAGTCAGCAGGGTTCCAAAAGCACGGCGGGAATACCGGGACGCGGCCGAAAGCTGGAGACGGTGTTTCGCCGGGATCTGCTGCGTGGTCATCAGGCTGCTTCCTCCTGCCCGGAGACAGTGCGCAGCACCTCATATCCACTAAACTCGCGTTTTTCGAGCGTCAGAACTTCGCCTTGCCCCATCCCTTTATGTGCTGTCTGAAAAATATCGGACTGACGCCATGCTTCATACGCCTCCCGTGAGGCCCAGACCGTCTGCGAGGCGTAGGCGATGTAGTCCGGGCGTGTTTCGCCGCGCATAAACTGGATCATTAAAAATCCCGGAGCAGTCTTTAACAGCACGTCCCGGTCAAGCCAGCGGCTTTTGAACGCGGATTCTTTTTCCGGATGGACTTTAAAGCGGTTCATAGCGACAAACATGAAGACCCCACCCTATAAAATGCCTGAAAAACCAGCACTTTTAGAAGCGCAGCGAGACTGTGCGCGTTACATGGCTGAAACCTTTCCATAAACGCAATTGAGAATCAATATCATATAAGACGCATAATCGTGAGCACTCTGATCCGGCATGAGGCTGCCGCCAGTCTGAGGCCGGTCAGTACCTGTGTCATGACAGTGCATGACAACCTGACCACTGAGAGAGTTTCTGCGGGAAGCCGCTGCGTCTCTAAGCCGGCTGTTCCGCAATTTTTCTTTTCTGTGCAGCCATTTTAATCGCTGCGTGCAGGGCGTCCGTCGTTGTCTTTTCACTAAATGTCGCAGCGACGTATGCCTGTACTTTCTCACTCAGAGACTGGCAGCGCTCCGGGTCTGCGTATAGTCTGAGGATGCAGGCCTTCAGTCCTTTTTCATCTTTCGTCGCCAGCGAGGCCAGCGCACGGGGCAGCTTCAGCCCTTCCGCCGCTGTCTGCGTCATGACGCAGGGAACACCGGCGGCAAAACTTTCCAGAACTTTGCCTTTAATTCCGGCTCCAAATCTCAGCGGAGCGACAGTCAGACGCACGCGGTCCAGAACCTCTTTATCCAGATCCTCCACATGCCCCACAACGCGCACACCTTCGGGCCAGCACAGATGCGGAGGCAGATGCGCCCCCACCAGCCAGACAGTCAGATCTAGAGATTTGGCACGCAACTCTGGCAAAATCGTCTCAACAAACCAGCGCGCTCCATCAAGATTGGGCGCGTGGGCGTAATTCCCGATAAAAGCAATATCCCGCCGTTTTTTAAAATCTTTTACCGGAGATCGGACAGGAATAGCCCACGGAACACAGGCAATGCGCGCCTGCGGCACAGCCTTGCTCAGCCATGCTTCTTCCTCCGGTGAGTGGGTCAGCACTCCGTCTGCCTGCCAGGCCGCCGTACATTCCTGCAAACGGACAGACCGGCTGAGCGCAAGCAGTTCCGGCCGTTTTTCAAGCACACCCTGCCCGTTCAGCCGCTGATGGTGGAGGTCCGCAACACTATACAGCACTGTCGCGCCGGACTGATAATGCCGGGCCAGAGCCAGATAACGGGTCGCGACACCAATACGGTGCAGATACACTATGTCAAACGCTCCGGCCTGACGGCGTAAGAGATCCTCGACAGACGTGTAATGGGGCGCGTGCCAGACAGTCAGTCCCTCCTGCTCCAGAGGCATGCAGGCGGACCTGTCTGGGTCCATATCACTGGCCGCAACAAAACTGACGTTGTAGCCCAGCTCTTTCAGGCTTCTGGCATGCGATAAAATAGCCTGTGACCCTGCATCACGGCCCGAGACCGGCAGGTTTTCATCAATAATCAGGGCACGGGGCGTTCTGGTTTTCTGCGGGATGGCCGGGCCATAACGGCGCGCAAGGCGGCTGTAACGCTCCCTCTGCTCCTGCCCGCTTTCCGTCCGGGCATGCGAGGCAAGGAGTTTGTCTGCAACATCGGCCAGAAAGGCCAGAATATCTTCTCGTTCGGTATTTGTTTGCGCACCCTGTGCAACCTGACGCACAAGACGTTGCAAGTCTTCATCTAATGCTCTGGCAGCTTCAATCACCACCGGAGACCCACTCAGTTCAGAGCCGTCGCTTTCCCGCCGAACCTGAATAACATGGCGCTCATGCACAGGCAGGGACGCGGGAATAAGCAGGTCAAACCCGCACCGGACCTCACTAAACCCGGCCCGCGCAACGTCGGGCCGGGCCTGATTGGCAATAACCCGTGCAACAGGTTTCCCGTTATCCAGGATTTGCAGGGCGACTGGCTCTCCCCCGGCTTCAGGCTGCGCCCAGCCTGCAATACGGGTCCGTGTCGCTAAGTCCAGATATCCCGGCAACACCGAGCGGTGTGCCGGGACAATATAAGGTGCTTTCATGCCTGTCCGGCTTTACGTCAGGCCACAGCGCGAGACGCCGGAACAACGTCCACCACTGTGAAAGACAGATTTGCACTCTGCTCTTCTGTCAGACCGCCAAGCAGATCGACTTCAAACGCATGGAAACCGTCGCCCTTGCCTGCGGCTTTCAGGTCCGCACGATACTGGTCTGCCATGGCATAGCAGAGCACCACACCATTGGCAGAAATTTTCAGACGCAGTTTGCCATCCGGCTGTGCAGGGTCCCAGCCCCAGCCTGAAATACGGCTGCGGCTCACTTTATCCACATAAAGCTCAGCGGACGCCGTGGCAGGCTGTTCTGCTGGCGCAAGATAGCGGCGGACAATTTCCAGCGCCTCGCCATCTTCCACACGCGGCGCGCAATAGCGCGGAGCCGCCGGTTCTGCATCCGGGTAAAGCTCCGCAAATTCATGCGCGTTATGGAACATGCCGCGGCTGCCATCATCCACAAAAGTTTCAGAGGGCGCCCCCTCTGCAAAAATAATGTCGTGCGTTTCCAACTCTATGTGGATGTATTCAATAACGCTGACATTTTCTGCCTGCGTGATGGTCTGCCCGTTCACCAGCGCATGAGCCGGAACCAGCACGCCGAGCAGGAACATGGCATGCAGCGGCGAGATCACCAGATCCCGCCTCGGCAGGCCGTTTCCAAGCGCACCCGCAGCAATTCTGACCGGCATAATATCGGTGCGTCCGGCAGCAAAACGACCATCATACGCCCGGCGGCCGATCCAGCGGATCGGGCGCAGTGCGCCATCACGCGTGACAAGACGATCACCAATTTCCAGCGTTTCAACAGGGCGTTCCCCTGTTTCCGTCTGGATTAACGTGCCGGGGCAATAGCATGGCGTGCCTTCTTCCAGCGTCAGAAGCGTGCCGCCGTGCCCATCATCTGAAAGAACGAAGAAGTCATTGCTATAATCACCTTCCAGCGTTGCAATGGCGCTGGTGCCTGTTCCGCTGGAAAGATCAAGAGTATGGCCTGCATCAATGCTGGCCGTGTTGCTGCTGTCATATGCCAGCCAGCCGAGATCCAGAGAACCGCCAGCACTCAGATGTACACCGGCCAGAGAACCACCGGACTGAACCTGCACGCTGCCACCACTGCTGACAACCATGCCGGAAATGCTTGCTGTGGACGTGACTGAAAGAGCCGCCCCACTTTCCACCGTGGCATCCGACAGCGTTCCCGAAACTTCAATCTGCCCACCGCTATGCACCGTCACGCCTGAGGCCGTGCTGCCAGCTTCCACAGTCAGTGTGCCGCCGTTGTTGACGGTAGTGCTGGACGCTGTAGCGCCTTCCACCAGATCCAGTTCGCCACCATTAACAGTCGTATCGGTCGCGGAAGCCCCCGCAAAGATCGTCGTCTTGCCGCCCTGCTGCACCGTCCCGCTGGCAACGCCACCCTGCTGCACCTGAAAAGACGCACCATCCTGCACAACCGTGCCAACCGCTGTCGCACCGGAGCCAGCATAAAGCGTGGCAGAGTTCGTCAGCGTCGTGCCAGACGCCACGGCCCCGTCTGTCAGATCAACGATGCCCGCGCTGCTGACCTGTGTGCCGCTTGCCGTGCCGCCTGCATCCACTTCCAGATATCCGCCAGACCCGACAGACGCGGATACCGCAGAGCCGCCCTCTTCCACAAACAGGCTGCCGCCATCCGTCAGACTGGCTGCGGAAGCCACACCACCGGAATAGACATCCACTTCACCGCCGGAGACCGTTGCACCGGACAGGGTGCCAGAGGCGGAGACCAGACCGCCAGTATTGACTGTCGTGCCGGATGCGGCCGCGCCGGAGGATACAGTCAGAGTGCCGCTGCCAGCCACCGTGGTGTTCGTCGCAGTGGCGCTCTCAAACAGTTCCAGTTCACCACCGTTGACCGTGGTGTCGGCTGCGGAAGCCCCCGCAAAAATCGTCGTCTTGCCGCCCTGCTGCACCGTACCGCTGGCAACACCGCCCTGCTGCACCTGAAGCGACGCACCGTCCTGCACAACCGTGCCAGCGGCCGTTGCACCGGAGCCTGCATAAAGCGTGGCAGAGTTCGTCAGGGTTGTGCCAGACGCCACGCCCCCATCTGTCAGATCAAGGATACCCGCACTGCTGACCTGTGTGCCGCTCGCCGTGCCGCCTGCATCCACTTCAAGGTAGCCGCCAGAACCGACAGAGGCCGACACCGCAGAGCCGCCCTCTTCCACAAACAGGCTGCCACCGTCCGTCAGACTGGCTGCGGAAGCCACACCCCCGGAATAGACATCAACTTCGCCGCCTGAGACTGTTGCGCCGGACAGGGCTCCAGACACGGAAACCAGACCGCCGGTGTTGACTGTCGTGCCGGATGCGGTCGCACCGGAGGATACAGTCAGCGTGCCGCTGCCAGCCACTGTGGTGTTCGTCGCAGTGGCGCTCTCAAAGAGTTCCAATTCACCACCGTTCACCGTAGCATCGGCTGCGGAAGCCCCCGCAAAGATCGTCGTCTTGCCGCCCTGCTGCACCGTACCGCTGGCAACACCGCCCTGCTGCACCTGAAGCGACGCACCGTCCTGCACAACCGTGCCAGCGGCCGTTGCACCGGAGCCTGCATAAAGCGTGGCAGAGTTCGTCAGGGTTGTGCCAGACGCCACGCCCCCATCTGTCAGATCAAGGATACCCGCACTGCTGACCTGTGTGCCGCTCGCCGTGCCGCCTGCATCCACTTCCAGATATCCGCCAGAACCGACAGAGGCCGACACCGCAGAGCCGCCCTCTTCCACAAACAGGCTGCCACCGTCCGTCAGACTGGCTGCGGAAGCCACACCCCCGGAATAGACATCAACTTCGCCGCCTGAGACCGTTGCACCGGACAGGGTGCCAGAGGCGGAGACCAGACCGCCAGTATTGACTGTCGTGCCGGATGCGGCCGCGCCGGAGGATACAGTCAGAGTGCCGCTGCCAGCCACCGTGGTGTTCGTCGCAGTGGCGCTCTCAAACAGTTCCAGTTCACCACCGTTGACCGTGGTGTCGGCTGCGGAAGCCCCCGCAAAAATCGTCGTCTTGCCGCCCTGCTGGACCGTCCCGCTGGCAACGCCGCCCTGCTGCACCTGAAGCGACGCACCATCCTGCACAACCGTGCCAACGGCCGTTGCACCGGAGCCGGCATAAAGCGTGGCAGAGTTCGTCAGCGTCGTGCCAGAGACCACGGCCCCGTCTGCAAGATCAAGGATGCCCGCACTGCTGACCTGTGTGCCGCTTGCCGTCCCGCCTGCGTCCACTTCCAGATATCCGCCGGAACCGACAGAAGCCGACACCGCAGAGCCACCCTCTTCTACAAACAGGCTGCCACCATCTGTCAGGCTGGCTGCGGAAGCGACGCCACCGGAATACACATCGACTTCACCACCGGAAACCGTTGCACCGGACAGAGAGCCTGAGAGAGACACCAGACCGCCGGTGTTGACTGTAACAAAAGACGAACTGACGCCAGCCGAAATCTCGAGGGTTTCTCCGTTGTTCACAACCGCACCGGACTGCGCGGCTGTATCGGTTTCCGTCTGTGTGGACCGTGACGTAACGTTATCCATGCTCTTTTCTTTCGATACCGGGTGCGAGGCCATGCGGCGCAGGGGAAAAACGGGACAAAGTCTGGTAGGCGCAGTCGAGATAGCGACCCTTTCGGGAGCCTTATAAAAATCAGATCACATCAGATTTTCAAAAATTCTGAATTTGTAAAAATTCTTTGACAATGACTTTTGAAATCCGAAAATTTTTTCCTTCCAGCAACACAAAGCTGGCGGCAACGTCAGAGACTGAAAATCCTGTCATCATAAAGAAAAAACTCTTCTGTTTATCGGCTCAGATAGCGCTCTAAGACACACTCAAGCCGCCACCTTCACACGAAAGGCACATTTTTCTGCCGGAACTTCTAAAAGGATTTGCGGCGAATTGGTGTGACGTTTCCATGACGTCTTTATGAAAACGGAACGCTTTAAAAACAGGACGTTCCAGGCACTCAGCCCCCAAACAAAAAAAAGCAACCGACGCCAGAAAACGCGCCGGTTGCTCCAAAAATCTGATCTAAAATCTAAGAATGTCGCCTTATAGCATTCCGGCTACATCCTGAAGCGGCTCTTTAGTTGCTGATTGTATCGGTCAGCACGCTGCCCGTTGCAGGGTCAAGCAGAAGCTGGCCGGAACGCTGATGCGTGAAGTCAAACAGATCTTCAATGCTGCCGGATGTTTCATCAAAAGACCCACCGCCCAGACGTGCACCGTTCAGCCAGTTATCTTCAATGAAGCGCACAACAGAAGCTTCCGTGGAGAGCGTGTGGCTGACAGAGTTTGCCTTGGCATACGGAGAGATCACGATAAAGGGCAGACGTGTGCCCGGACCGCAACGCCCGTTAACCGGCTGACCGCTGATACCCAGAGGCTGGCTGCCGGTCGTGCCGCAAACACCACTCCCGTTCACCTGATCCGCTGTCGCATCAAAAGACCCATGCTGCGGAGCGACATACTGGTGATCATACCAGCCGTCAGAGTCATCATACGCGATAATAACAGCCGTGCTGCTCCATTCCGGCTGCTGCTGGATGAAGTTGACGAGCTTTACAACACCAGCCTGTTCGTCCAGCGGGTCAGAATACCCGGCATGGCCGTCCTGATAGGCAGGCATTTTGATGTAAGACACTGCCGGGAAATTCCCAGACTTCAGTGAGGCATAGAAATCGTTCAGATCGTACTGATGGTTGGCAGGCTCAACCGCCGTAGAATTTGCAACCGTGCTGTAGCCCACTGCCGCCATGGAAGAGGGGCGCGTGTGCTGCGGGTTGGACGTTGTCGCGAAATACTGGAACCAGTTGTGATGCGGAATGTAGTCCGTCACATCCTGAGACACGACATCAGAATAGGTGCGGCGCTGGCAGCCTGTGGTGCCATCGCTGTTGGCACTTGTCAGGTCAAACCCGCCCATAAACCCGCCCCAGGGGATGTTTTTGGTGTTGAGCAGATCACCAATGTTCTTTGCGTTCAGCAGCACGGCGTTTGATTTGGAGGAGCAGACGTCATACGCCGGGTCCACGTCATTGATCATCGTGTAACCGCCCTGACCATCCGCAATGATGGAAGAAGACGTTTTGGAACCCACGATGGACTGCACACCATTTGTCTGGCCGCTGACAACTTCCAGAGCACCCGGCGTGGAGGGACCGTACGTGTCCGTATAGTTATTGTCGCTCATGGCAAAATGCTGAGCGTAATTCCAGTATGCGGTGACCGTGTTCCCGTCATAATAGCCGAGAACCTGACCTGCAGTACCAAAAGCGCCAACGCCACCAGAGGTGCCGCGACCTGTGTATTTGGGGAACAGATCCATTGCGCCGTTATGCGTTGCCTGCTGTTCCGGCGTGTAGGCGTGGTTCTGGTCAGCGGTAGCAGCCTGTGTGCGGTCCAGACGGAACGGCAGAGCGGCGGCGCTGCCGTTTGCGCTGCTGCTGTTGGGGTTCTGGTCCAGCAGGTTGGCATTCTGCAGGTTATTAACCTGCGGCGTGCCTGCGGCTGCCGTAAAGGCGGGTTCGCCACTCGGGTTTGCAGCCTTGGGGTAGGTTGCAAAATAGTGATCGAACGAGATGTTTTCCTGATAAATCACCACGAGATGCTTGATGGGCGTTTTGGTGGCGAAGCTGGATGCCGGCAGATGCACGGACCGGGAGGCCCGGATACCGGCAGCGTTGCTCATGGCAGGCAGAGAAATAGACAGCGAAAGAAGAGCCGACAATGCGACTTTCATGGGCCTGGCGAACACCGTTAGGTCACCTTTCGTATTGTACCGCCTCCGTTCAGGACCCGCCGCACCATGAAAATACCGGCACCCGATAAAGGAGGCCGGTCTGGACACTGATGGCTGCGAAACCCTCTAACAGAGCGCATAATTGCTAAACCACCCGCTCAATAGCCTTTGTTTTCAAGTTGATGTGTGACTGTTTCATGAAGAACTTATGACAACGGAACAATTGCCTCCGCGTAAATAAGAATGGTTCTTAAAATCTCTCACCCACTCTCAGAAATTTGAGAACAGGGGACAAGTAAGGCGTAGGGTTGAGTCAGAAAATCTTATGAAAAATGAAAGATCTTCATAAATATTACTAACATGCCATGTAACGCGTTTCTTAGCTTATTCTGCCGTCTCAGGCGCCGGTGAATGATCGGCCATTTCCGTATCCAGATGATGCTGAAAATCCGGCCGCTGGACAATCTGCTGCCCGCCGCGCTCCAGCGTGACCGACTCCCGTGTCACAGCAACAACTCTCCAGCCCGCAACACTTTCCCCCTGCCGCACCAGATGCCCGACAGAACTCCCCGCCCCCCGGAACAAAGCGCCGTCCTGCCCGGCAGAATGAACAATACCAGTCAGCACCGGCAAAGACTCAGCCTGTGCGGCCGTCGCATCCGGCCGCCTGTCCGGCGCGAATAGCGGCCGACCCAGCACCGTTTTCACCGAATCCTCAGATGCAACCCTTTCTGCCGGGGGCGCAGAAGCCGAGAAAGCCGGAGGCGTGCAGGCCCACACGCTTTGCAAAACTCCTATTCCCACCATCACCCGTGTCCCATAGTTACGGCTCATCAGCAGTTCCATCTATTCTGAACGGTTTGATTATTATCTCAGGCCAGAGCGTGCCACGCTCTGGCACCACCCTCACCCCAAACAGCACCGGGGCCGTGCCGCTCCATGTGGTGTGCCAGCTCGCCGGAGATCCTCCCCAGTACCGTACGTGCAGGGCGGAAACGGCACTGGCAAGAATTTCTTCATGCGGGCGTTCCTCCGGCGCGCAGCCGGGACGATGATGGATCTGCCAGCGCAGAACCAGTTGCCTCTTACGGTCCACACCCAGACCAATGCTCACCTCATGCTCCTTGCCGTCAGGCAGGCGGGTCAGCGTGGTCAGAGCCAGCCGGTCCTCAGCCCCTGTTACGGCGCCTTCATCTGGCGTAACAGCAGCCAGCAGCTTCCGAAGAGTCGCGTCTGTTTCCACGCGTTCCGCAATCCGGTCCTGCTCGGCATGCTGACGTGCCCAGCCACGCAACCCGAAAGTGACACCCCCGGACAGCATGAGAAACAGCAATCCCAGAAGCGCTGTGACCACAAGCATTTCCAGAAGGGTAAACCCGGCCTGCACACCATTTTTTCCGCAGGCAAAACGACTGGTCTGCATGAACATTTTCATGGAGCAACAGGCGGCCCAAACCGTCGCCCTGTCAGATGCACACGCGCACCGCTGCCCCACAGCACCTCAACATCCACTGCATAAAAGGCCAGCGGCGCACCATTACCGGATGGAAGCGTTGCGATCTGCCTTGTTTCCATCAGCCAGCGATAACCGTCCGGATCAGCGCCCTCCTGCCGCCCGATAACGGGGCGCGTCAGCACCAGCGCACCCTCCAGCCGGGAGCGGGCGCGGGCCAGAGCATCCTCACGGGAGCCGGAACGGGCCGCACTCTCCAGAGAGCCGCCCAGTATAACGGCCAGCACCGCCAGCCCTGCCGCGGCAATGGCAAGGGCGACAATCACTTCCAGCAGGGTGAATCCCTGCTCTGCAACGGGAGATCTTTCAGACGTCATGCGTCACAATCCTTCCCGTCAAAGGGCTGACGGACACACTGAGCCTGCGAGCCCCCACCTGCAAAACCCAGGAAACAGCCGTGCCGAGCCCATCGGGCTGAAAAACAAGAGGTATGGGTGCTACAAGAACCGTCTCTTTCGGCAAAGACACCTTTCTAAGAACCATTTTTCCGGAAAGTTCGAGAAGCTGGCTGTGCGCCGAATCAAGCCGGACCGTAATCGCAGCCCCTTTCGTCATGGCATCCAGACGCGCGGTACGCAGGGTGGAGAGGAGCGCCTCACGCGCCTGCAGAAAGGAGGCCAGCGTGCTATGCACCGGGCCACGCTCCAGCATCAGGGAGAGAAAAAGTCCGGCAATCGCCAGAACAATAATCATCTCCAGCAGCGTAAACCCCTGCTCCCGCTTAATGCGCAAGGTCATTCAGCCCCAGCATGGCCAGCAACAACGCTGAGACAATACCCGCCACCACAGCCCCCATCACAACGGTAATCGCAGGCACCAGTAACGCAACCAGACGTTGCAGCCCTACCCGCACCGCGTCCTCATGCAACTCCGCCGCCCGTAGGCACAGGGGGCCGAGCTGGGCTGTTTCCTCACCCAGACGCATGAGATGGATAGCCCGCGGCGGGAACAGGCCCGCGCTCTCCAGCGGGCGGGACAGACCGCCCCCCTCCCGCGCCACAAGGGCTGCCTCTGCCACAGCCTGCGCTCCGGCGCGGTTGCCAATAACGTCCTCACTGATTTTCAAAGCACTTAGCAGAGACACGCCATTTTGTAAGAGAGTTCCAAGCGTACGGGTGAGCCGCGCCGCCATGATATTCCGTGACAGCGCACCAACCACCGGCAGCCGGAGCAAAGTCTGGTCAAACCGCAGGCGGAACGCAGGCTGTGCCAGCAAAGCACGCAAAACAAAAATAGCGGCCACACAACCAAGCAGCAGAACCAGCCCCCAGCGGGTCAGAAAATCTCCGGCGGCAATCACGCAGCGCGTCAAAAACGGAAGCTGCGCCCCGGCCTCCGCAAATAGCGGGACAAATTGCGGCAGAACCCCGGTCAGCAGCAACACAACCGAGCCAATGGACGCGACAACCAGAATAGCCGGGTAAATCAGCGCGGACTGGATGGCGGTTGTGAGTTTGCGCTCCCGCTCCATCAGCGTGGCCAGACGGTCCAGCGCTTCTCCCAGCGCCCCCCCGGCCTCCCCGGCTTTCACCAGATTGATATAAAGCGGCGTAAAACTGTCAGCCCGCGTGGAGAGCGCGGACGCAAATGACCCGCCATTCCGCATGGCGTCCCGCAATTCTACCAGCACCCCGCGGGCACGGAGGCCAGCACGACCGGTCTCTGGGAGGGTCTCGATCAGAAAACGCAAGGCGCGGTCCAGATCCAGCCCCGCCCCCAGCATGAGTGCCAGTTCCCGCGTGATATCCGTAACCTGCGCGCGCCTCAGACCTGTGCGCCGCAGGGAAAATGAAATTTGGAGCCCTGCCAGACGCCCACGGTCAGACTGTGGCATAACGCGCACGGGTGTCAGGCCATTACGCCGCAGATCCGCCACCACATGCGCTTCATCCGGCCCCTGCGCCTGCCCGCGCTGGAGCTGACCGTCTGCCGTGAGCGCACGATAATGCCAGATGGTGCTCACGCGTCAGAGGCTCCGGGCACAGGAACCGGGGCGGACGTGGCTTCGGTCTCGGCGCGGATAATCCGCATGACTTCCTCAACCGTCGTTTCTCCCTCACAGGCGGCATCGATCCCGGCCTGAAAAAGGGTCTTCATCCCCTCGTCCGCAGCCTGACGCTCAATGGCCGTGTGATCAGCCCGCGCAAGGATCAGCCGGACAATAGCAGGCGACGGCACCAGATATTCCGCAATGGCAATACGCCCGCGATATCCGGTGTGGCGGCACTCCGGACACCCGACCGCCTGCCAGAGTGATGCGGCCTGTTCCGGTGGAATACCCAGCCGTTGGGCCACGGTCGCGTCAAGCTGCATCGGAGCACGGCAGCTATGGCAGAGCCTGCGCACCAGCCGCTGGGCCAGAACGCCCCGCAGCACGGCTGTTTGCAGATAATCCTCCAGCCCCATATCCCTCAGGCGGGTGATGGCGGCGGCGGCTGAATTGGTATGCAATGTGGAAAGCACCAGATGGCCGGTCAGAGCCGCCTGTGCAGCAATCTGGGCAGTTTCCAGATCCCGGATTTCCCCCACCATAATCACGTCCGGGTCCTGCCGCAGAATGGCCCGCAGGAGTGTTGCAAAGGTCAGGCCGATCTGCGGACGGATATGAATCTGATTGATACCGGCAAGCTGATATTCAATCGGGTCTTCAATCGTCACGACCTTGCGCTCGGTCACATTCAACTGCGCCAGCCCCGTATACAGCGTGGTGGTTTTGCCGCTGCCCGTCGGGCCAGTCACCAGCACAATGCCGTTCGGCTCCTCCAGCGCTGCACGGAACTGCGCGGTTACAGCCGGAGAAAGACCAAGCCGCCCATACTCAAATTTAACAGACCCCCGGTCCAGCACACGCATGACCACGGATTCCCCATGTAATGCCGGGATGGTGGAAACACGGAAATCCACCGACCGCCCCCGCACCGCCAGCTTGATACGGCCATCCTGCGGCAGGCGACGTTCGGCGATGTCCAGTCGCGCCATGATCTTGATGCGGGAGATGACAGCAGCAATCAGCCGTGCAGGCTGGCTGTCCATTTCATGCAGCACACCGTCATACCGGAAGCGGACCCCCAGCCGGTCCTCAAAAGGTTCAAAATGGATATCTGAGGCGTGTGTCTCCACCGCCCGGAAGATAATCTGGTTTACCAGCCGGATGACCGGCGCTTCACTTGCCAGATCTTTCAGGCGGTCTGCATCCTCTTCAAGCGGGTCCCCCTCCGCGCCTCCCTCCTCTGCGTCCGCCCCCTCAGTCTCCGCTGCTTCCGGGTAAAGGCGGCTTAAAGCTGCTTCCAGATCCACGGGCAAAGCCGCCATCGGGCGCACTGGCAAAGCAGCGGCCAGAGAGACCGCCTCTACAACAAAATCATCCAGCGGGTCCGCCATTGCCAACGGCAGCACGCCCCCTTCACACGGCAGAGGCACGGCAGACGCCTGCCGCAAAAACGGGGCGCTCAGTATGTCTGGCAGAACCGGCTCTTCCAGCGCGGCCAGTGCGGCGGCAGAGACAACTGGCCAGCCCGTCAGTGTGGCATAGGCGGCGGCCAGTGCGGCCTCGCTTACCAGACCGAGCTGAAGGAGTATGGTCGCCAGAGCCTGCCGGTTTTCCGTCGCGACCCGCCGCGCCCGGTCCAGCACAGCCGCATCACACGTACCGGCCTGCATCAGAGCGCCCGCAAGCCGCGCCTCTGCCTGCGCACGCGTTCCGGGAGCCGGAAGAATAGAAAAGCTCATACCATGCAGACCTTTTTCTGAGATCCGGACAGGCCGGGTGCTTGCAGGCCCGCTGAACCTCCGGCACAACACACGGCATGCGCTTCCTTCTTCTGGCTCTCGCGCCGTTTATTGGCAGCTTTCTGGGCGTTCTCATTCGTCGGCTGCCACGCGGGGAGTCGGTTGGCATGGACCGCTCCCGCTGCGAGGTGTGCCACCATACGCTTGGCCCGGCGGAACTGATCCCTCTGCTCAGCTACGCTGTTCAGCGTGGGCGCTGCCGTGCGTGCGGCGCGCGTATTGGCCTGTTTCATCCGGCTATTGAACTCGCGGCAACAGTGGTCGCTGCTCTGGCACTCATACTCGCAGACCCCGCCTCCCCGTTCGTATACGGGACTGTCCTGCTGGGCTGGGTCCTGCTGGCATTAAGCTGGATAGATTTTGAAACCTTTCTGCTACCAGACGCCCTCACCCTGCCCCTGCTGCTGGGTGGCGTTTTGGAAGGATGCTTACTCGCGGATGGCCCCTCTCTGTTGAGCCGGGTCACAGGGGCGCTGGCCGGATGGGCGCTGCTGAGTGCAGTCTCCACCCTATATAAAGCGGTACGCGGCAGAGCAGGACTGGGCGGGGGAGATGCCAAACTCCTCGCGGCAGGCGGAGCATGGGTGGGGCTTGAGGCGCTACCCTCCGTCCTGCTCGGCGCGTCCGTCTGCGGTTTCATCCTTGCCCTCATTCTGGCGGCGCGGGGCCGGCACCTTCACGCCAGAATGATGCTGCCTTTCGGCCCGTGTCTGGCTCTCTCACTCTGGATAACGCGCCTGATGCAGCACGTGTAGGGCTGGTTATAAGAGAACGCTTTCCGGGCGACCAGATCAGCATCCGCCGCACCCGGAACGTTTCATCAAACTGTCACAACTTCCCCCTCGCCACCCGGAAGACGGGGGTGGTAAGCACCCTCACGGTTTTCCCCTGTTGCTGCGCGCAAGGCATGAGCACGCCATGAGCCTCCTGTTGATCCCTCTTCTGAGCCCGGCTGCCCTCAGCCTGTCTGGCAGGCACTGCGCGTGACAGACGCACGCCTTCCAACGGGCCTGAGCGGACAGATCCTTGCCTGTAGCGTGACGTTTGCGGGCCTGGCCTGCGTTGCCATGACAGGCCTTTCCCTGCTCTCACTCTATCAGAACCGGGCCGCAGCGCTTGAAGACCAGCGCACAGTCCTCAGCCACACAGAACAGCTTATCCGCCAGATCCCTGACCTCAAACGCCGCTATCAGGAACGCCATAGCTCAGCCTCCAGCGCGCATATCCTGCTGGAGGGCCAGAGTGATTCTGAAGCAGCCGCCAACCTTGTCCAGACAGTGCAGGCACTGGCCGCACAGCACCAGATTGAGATCGCCAGTCAAGAAACCATACCGCCACACACCATGGGGCACTTCCGCGCCATTGGCGTCCGCATTGCGCTGACAGGCAACTGGGCCGCCTTTGTCGCGCTGCTTGATGACCTTGACCACGCACAACCCCGCCTGCTGGTTGAAGATCTGGAAATCCAGCGCGCCCGCACCATCACTGAAGCCACACGCGGACATACCAGCGCCGTAGACGCAACGCTTTCCATCACGGGTTTCAGGGCCGATCTCGGCACGCCCGCTCAAACCGCTCCGACACCC
This sequence comes from Acetobacter persici, assembly GCF_018256955.1. Classification (NCBI taxonomy): domain Bacteria; kingdom Pseudomonadati; phylum Pseudomonadota; class Alphaproteobacteria; order Acetobacterales; family Acetobacteraceae; genus Acetobacter; species Acetobacter persici. The sequence goes on along the minus strand of NZ_JAERKU010000009.1, from coordinate 52,559 downwards.
TGAGGATCATGCCGCATTTTTTCCGTCGCTTCAGCGCCGCCTCCCTCCTGATCTCCATAGCTGGCTGCACCCAGAAACCACCGGAACTGGCGCCCCTGCCTGTGCCGGAGCATGACATCCGCGCAACCGTGCGGGAGGACGGAGCCGTAGCCCCTCTGCCTGCGAACGGGCAGACATTTGTGCGGATGGGGAGCGGCACGCGCGGTGGCCTGCCGGGCAATACGGCAAGTGGCGGAGGCGATATTTCCCTGAATTTTGCAGGCACGGATATTCATGCCGTCACGGAGCAAATTCTGGGGGGCATCCTGCACGTCAACTACGTGATTGATCCCTCCGTGCAGGGCACCGCTACCCTGCACACCGCTCAGCCTCTGCGGCGGGATCAGCTTATTCCGACGCTGCGTGTGCTGCTGGCCGGGGCAAACGCAACCCTTGTGACGCAAAGCGGCCTTTACCGGGTTGTCTCCCTCTCTTCCGCCGGCGGGCCCGGCGCTGGTGCTGGCTCGGCCAACAGCACAACCGCCATCCCGCTGCGCTATACAAACGCCGCCAGCATTGCAAAGCTCATTCAGCCTGTGGTGCAGGGCGGAGGCCACGTTGCGGCAGACCCGGACAGCAATACCATCATCCTCTCGGGGGACCCGGCAACACGGGAAACCCTGACAGAACTGGTCCACACCTTTGATACGGATACACTGGCCGGGCAGTCCTACCTGCTGCTCCCCGCAACAACCGGCACGGTGAGTGAACTCAGTCAGGCCCTGAAAAATGCTCTGGGCGTCCGCCGCACGGGGGGCGAGAACGCAGGGCCGGACTCAATCCGCCTGTTCCCCATGCCCAGCATTGATTCCATTCTGGTCACAGCCCGTCAGCCCCGCCTGATTGAAGATGCCCGGCGGGCCTTTTCTGTGATTGAAGCCGGCCGGAAACAGACGGTGCGGAACTGGAGCGCATTCTACCTCCAGAATGGCCGCGCGAATGATGTGGCCTATGTGCTCCAGCAGGCTTTTACCCCTGAGCATGTCACGGCTACCCCAACGCCTTCGCCCAAACAGCAGACGGGCATGAATTCCAGCAACAGCAATTCTTCATCCGGCTTTGGCAGCATGTCAGGCTCCTCCGGTCTGGGATCTGGCCAGTCCGGCTCCATGGCGTCCGGCAACAGTTCGGGCGATTCCAGTTCCGGCGCGTTTGGCAGCAGCCTGAACAGCACCAGCGGACAGAACCAGACGACCAGCCAGAATGACGGGATCAGCAATAACCCGCTTCTGGGCGGTTTGGGCAACATGAACGAAAATAGTGAGAACAGCTCTCACATTCGCATTATTCCGGACCTGCAGAACAACTCAGTCCTAGTGTATGGCACGCGGGCAGAAACAGAAACCATCACCGCCATGCTGCATAAAATTGATATTATGCCGCTTCAGGTCATGGTGGATGCCACCGTCGCGGAAGTCACGCTGAATGACTCTCTCCAGTATGGCACACAGTTTTTCTTTAAATCCGGTGGCATCAACGGTATTCTGAGCAATGCAACACAAAGTCTGGGGGCTGCCAATCTGGTGTCCTCTCAGCTTTCCTCCAGCTTTCCGGGGTTTGTACTGGGCGGCAGTGGGCAGGGTGGCGCGCCTTTTGTTATCAACGCGCTGCAAAGTGTCACTAAAGTCCGTGTTCTGTCCTCCCCGCAGATTATGGTGGTTGATAACCAGCCCGCCTCCCTCATGGTGGGTAATCTGGTGCCTTACCTGACCGGGGCGACAACAAGCGTTGTGACCTCCAATTCCACCATCACCAATTCCATCAACTACCAGCCGACCGGCGTGATCCTTCAAGTCACTCCGCATGTGAGCAATACCGGGCTGGTCACGCTGGATATCTCACAGCAGGTCAGTTCCGTCTCGTCCTCCACCACCAGCACCGGGTCTTCCAGCATCAACAGTCCCACCTTCTCCCAGCGGCAGGTCAGTTCTCGCGTGGCGATTGAGGATGGGCAGACCGTTGGGCTGGCGGGACTGATTACCGATAACGCATCACGCGGCAATCAGGGTCTGCCCTGGTTAAAGGACATTCCTATTCTGGGCATGCTCGGCAGCCAGCAGACCAACGTGCGGGAACGGACGGAACTGCTGGTGCTCATCACCCCGCATGTAATCCGCAGCCAGAACGATGCCCGCGCCATGACGGAAGACCTCCGCCGCAACCTTGCGCAATCTGCCGCTCTGGCCCCAGAACTTGCACGCACGCCGCAGACAGGCTCTCCCGATCCGCAGCAACGGATTTTAAAAGCCGTTGGCCTGCATGACTGACGCTGCCTGACCTCCCGCACCATGCGCAGCGCCCCCCGGCATGCCCCCCAAACCCAGCAAGGTTTTGCCTTGCTGCTCGTGCTCTGGACACTGGTGACGCTGAGCCTGATTGGCACAGCACTTCTGGTCGGCAGCAAAGCAGCCACGGAACAGGATGAGGCCGAAACTCTGCTGGCCACAACACAGGCGCAAGCCGATGCGGCCATCCAGACCGCCTTATATCACTTGCTAACGACTGGAAGCGCACACTGGGCTGCGGACGGAACCTTCCACACCATTACCGAACCAGACCTGACAGCGTATGTGCGAATACAAATAGAAGCCGGGAAAATTAACCCGAACAATGCCCCGCCGGGCCTGCTGACAGCCGTTTTCGAGACCGCAGGTCTCCAGACCCCAGCCGCACAGACACTGGCCCGCATGGTGGTGCTGTGGCGCACGCCCCCGTCCCTCACGCAGCAGGCAAACCGGCAGGCCAACACCAGCCTGGTTGCAACACTGGGAGCGTGCAGACCCGCAGGCCGCCCCATGCGGACACTGGACGACATGGCCGAAATCCCCGGCATGACGCCCAGCCTTTTGCAAACACTCTCCCCGCATCTTTCTTTTACGCAAAAAGACATGCCCTCACCCCGCACCCATGACCCCTTTTTACGTGCAGTCTTCGCGCAGATGCAGACGCAGCCACAGGCAGGACCATCCCCCATGCAGGGAAGCCCCCTCCCCTCGCCAGCAAAGGAAGAGACCACGGCAAACTGGGCAGACCGGACACTGATTGTCACAGCACGGGTTACAAGACCGGGCGGCCATATGCTGCTCCGCCGGGCCGTGCTGGCACCGCAGCCGGGGCACAGCATCCCTTTTGCCGTTCTGTCACTGGAAACACTCCGTCAGGACCAGATGTAATCAGCCTGAAAACTGCGCATCATTTTGAGAATAAAGACAGTTTGATGAACTCTTTCTCTTCCCACCCCCTGCCGGTTGAAACCTCACCCGGCGGGCATTAGAGCAGGATCGGTCGCCTTACTGTCTGGCAGGAAACATTGAAACCGCAGTACTCAGCACCTTCTGCCTGTAAGCCGCATTCAATGATGGCGTGTGGGAATGATAATAGCCTATGGCCTGCATAAGATCACCATGAGCCTCATTGATATATGTGCGCAGGATCAGGGCGGACGCAGCCACATTAAAACAGGAATCAGATACCAGCCGCGCCGCAGTCTGCACCGCGGGCATATGTGTCACCTGCGCCAGAGGCTGCACCCAGCGCGTGTTAATCTGCATCAGGCCCAGATCGGAACTGCCGTCCGTATTCCGCCGCACCATGCCCGCAACGCCGCCTTCCACTTTCTGAATCACGGGGAGAACACGGGGCGGAATATCATACCGGATTGCACTGGCAACCATGCAGGCAAGAAGGGGAATGGGCATCGTGATCCTGATCGTAGCGGGCTGTTTTCTGCACAGCCCATGACTCACTTTTCCGGGCGGCGCACTATAATGCGCCCGTCCTTCGCACAAGTCCTGTGAGGATTTTATGACAAACTCTCGTCCCGCTTCCCCGCTCCCGCCCGAAGAGAACAATCCGCAATCCGGCTTTACCCTGCTGGAAATTCTGGTTGTTCTGGCCATTCTGGCGCTGCTGATTGGTCTTGTCGCCCCCGCAGCGTTACGCCAGCTTGGCGGAGCACGCGTGTCAGTCGCCAGGCAATCCATCTCCCGGCTTGGCTCGGTGCTGGATCTCTACAAGCTGGACGTAGGAGCCTACCCGACAACGGAAGAAGGTCTTGCGGCCCTCATCCACAAACCGGCCGATGCGCAGAACTGGAACGGCCCGTATCTGAAAGATGCAAACGAGCCAAAAGACCCGTGGAACCACCCCTACAGCTATCAGGCTCCCTCATCGCGCGAGGGCCATGATTATGACCTGTGCTCCGCCGGAGCCCGCGGCAATGGTGTAGCCAGTCCCGGTCAGTCCGGTGCGATCTGCAACCCGTAACCCGCTGCGCGCCCGATGCCAGATCGGGCGCATATTCCTCAGGTTTTCTTGAGGGGTTTTCTCAGGGATTTTTCTGAGGCGTGACAGATACATCAGCCTGCGTGGCATCCCCTGTCCAGCCATCCGTCAGCGTCTGCAAAAAGGCGATAATCGCTTTACGCTCAGCCTCATTCAAAGCAGGTGCCTCACCGGGTTTCCGGTCAAACGGCGCGTCGCTCTTATCAATATTGCCCTGATACGCGGCAGGAATATCGTTATAGGCCTGCACCTTGCCATCCGGACCTTTCGGATAAAACCGCCCCGGCTCCAGATCACGCAACACGTAGAAATCCATTACATCCTCCAGAGAATGGAAGACGCCGTTATGGAAAAAGGTATGGCGTGTCGCCACATTCCGTAATGTCGGGGTCGCGAACATTCCGCAATAGGCCGCCAGTTCCTTGCGGCCGCCCGGTTTCTGGTCGCACACACCCAGATCATAATAGGACGCATCATGCGTATGCGTGAGGGCCGGATTACGGGGGGCAGCGAGAGCCTCGTACTGATGGTCCGTAAAAAGCGGCGGCAAACCGTCTCCCCGCACCGTATCGACATGGCAGGCCGCACAATTTCCCTTTTTCGGGTCATTAAACAGCAGATAACCCTGACGTTCGATGGGTGAAAAACGCGCTTTCCCCTGCAACCATGCATCAAACTTGCTGGAATAGGGATGGAATTTCTGGTCTTCAATCTGGTAACGCGCCAGAGCAAACAGGCCTTCAGACAACAGAAAATCAGAAGACTTACGGCCACGAATACCTGCCAGATCCCGCAACGGAGCGGCATAATCAGCCGTCTGGAGCCGCGCCGTTACTTTTTCAGGCAGACCCGCCATTTCATCCGGGTCAAACATCGGGCCGCTGGCCTGCTGGTGCAGCGTATCGGCCCGGCCATCCAGAAACAGACCGCCCTGCGGCACCAGATTGGCTGCCGAGCTTGCTGTATTAGAGGCACTTTTGGCGGCATGCGCACCGCCGGTCACCGGCACCGCAATGGTGGGCGCGACATCATCCGCCACGGCATCATCCGGCCCGATGCTGAACGGCGGCTGGCGCTCCAGATAGGTCAGGCTCGGAATTTCACGCCGCCCCTCCCTGTCTCCCGTCACACCACCCATAAACACCGAAGTCTTACCCGCCGGGCCGTAATGCAGGCTCGGCACATGGCAGGACGCGCAGGAAAATTTGCCCGAACCGGACAAAGCCGGATCAAAAAACATGGCCTTGCCGACCGTTGCCATCGTGGATAACGGCTGCTGCGTATGCAGGTGCAGCTTACGCGGGCACGGGTTGCTTCCATCCGCAGCCGGATTACAGGCCGCTCCCCCCGCTGGCTGGGCGCGGGCAGTTCCACCAAGCCCCAAAGCCAGCAGAGCGGCGCATCCGGTCACCAGAAATGTTGATTGAAACAGCTTAAAAGAGCGCACGAATGGAAACCTTCTTTTGCAGCGTTCGGACCCGGCCTTCCGAGAGACGGGGCTGCTTACCATTAACCTCTTCTTATAATTATGATTGTTTGATGAAAAACTCACTGGAAAAGTGGTGAGACCGAGATGTCTCAAAACTGTCACACCCCACACCCTGACAGGCAGAGAACGCCAATGCTATGAGTATCGCTATGTTTTTGCCTAGCCGCCGGATCAGGCCCGGCCAGAGCCTGCCCACCAGTCACACGAGATTTTTTTGAACGCCCTCACCCGTACCGCCCTGATCAACTGGTGGCTTGAGCAGAACACGGCCGTCCTGCGCAAAATATCTTCCCGCTATCTTCCTGCACGTCTCTCGCGCGCTCTGCATACGATCCAGACCCGTTACGCCATCCCTACCGTCGTCATTGCGCCCACAACAGGGAGCCTGACATTACTGCCCCAGACACCCGGTGAAGCCCCCCAGCACACCCCTGCGACACCTGATGGCATGGTGCATCTCGCCAGTCTGTGCGCCAGCCGCCAGCCTGCGTTGCGGGCATGGCGTCACCGCAGACAGAACTCTCTCAGCATACGGGTCGTATTTCCAGACCTGCCGATTTTACAGCGCGTTATCCGGCTTCCCGCTGCTGTAGCGGGAGAAGCCGTCTCGCTGATCAGCTATCAGATGGATCGGGTTGTCCCCTTTCCGGCTGAAGAAAGTGTGTGGGGCCTTACGCCCCTGCCCTCCGAGCATCCGGCAGAGGCCGAGTTTCTGCTCAGCGTTGCACCGCTGGCCCCTCTTGCCCCCTGGCTCGATGCTTTTAAGGCGGCGCACCTCACGCCCGTCTGCTTTGCAAATCAGACGAGCCACTCAACTGTCAGTCTGCCACTTGCCGAGCATGGCCTCTCCAAAAAGACATCAGGCCAAACCGCTCTTCTGATCGCCCTTGCTCTGGGGGTCGTCCTTAGTGTGCCCTTCATCTGGCAGTCCGTCATGGAGTATCGGCTTGCCGGGCAGCTTGAAGAACTTCAGCCTTCACGGCTGGTTGCAGAAACACTCCGCAACCGCATTGATGCGCTGACAAGTGCCAGCACCCTTCTTAACCGTGAGATTCAGCGGGTTGGCTCCCCCCTCACGCTTCTCTCCAATCTGACAAAATCTCTGCCAGACACGACGTTTCTGGAGTCTCTGTCCCTCAAACAGGGGCAGGTTACGCTGGAAGGTCAGTCAAAAGAGGCCGCCCGCCTGATCAGTCTGCTGGAGCATGACAAAACCATGCGGGACCCCAAATTTGTCGGCCCGCTCCTGCGCCTGCCCGATGGCCGGGGGGAAAGCTTTACGCTGCACGGAACTGTTTCAAACTAAGGCTCAGAACCCACGTTTTACCGCAAAACATGGGTACTGAGCCTGTTTTTCGTATAATCTTCACCAGAAAACCTAGAAAAAACTATCGCGGCAACCTGGCTGGGCTGGACGAAGTGCTGCGTCCGGCGGCGCCTGTCTCCACAGGCCCGGTCGCCGTCAGGTTTTCATACTGCGCCGGGTCAGGAGGGCTATCAATGCCCGCCACCGGCGCAGGATGGTCCAGTCCCTCATACTGAAAGCCCTTAAACGTCATGGTCTGGTCCGGCGTGGGGAGCAGCTTATCATTCCAGCCCCCACCCAGTGCCCGCACCATGCTGACAGCCGCCTGAAGGGCACGAGCCTGCACCTGTGCCTGTTCAATCCGCGCGTCCAGCGTGTTGACCTGCGCAATCAGTGCATCAAGATACCCATCCGCGCCCCCCTTATACAATGTCATGGTCAGGGTCTGAGACTGCATGGCGGCATCAACCGCCTGTTTAAGCCGAACATTTTCTGCCCTCAGGCGCGCCGTCATAGACAGGCCGTTTTCCACATCCCGGAAGGCAGACAGTACCGTCATACGATAATGGTCCCGCGTCTCCCGGTAATTGGACCAGGTGCGCTGAAGCTGGGCGCGGCGCAAGCCGCCTTCAAACAGCGGCATGGTGACGGAAGCCCCGTAAGACCACATGCTGTTTGCCAGATTAGCCAGATCAAACCCGTTGGCATCAAAACCGCCATTGGCATTAAAGGAGACATGCGGATAGAACGCCGCACGGGCAATACCAATAGCCCTGTTGGCCTGCGCCATCTCACGCTCCGCAACAGCAATGTCCGGCCGGCGTTGCAGCAGTTCAGACGGCATCCCGAGCGGAAAAACAGGTTCCTCCTGATCCTGAGCCGCTACCTCAGAAATATGAAAGGACGACGGTGACGCATTGACCAGAACAGCCAGAGCATGTTCCAGAACCTCGCGCTGCGCCTGCACATCAAGCTGACGCGCCTGCGTCATGTAAAGCTGGTTTTTAGCCCGCGCCACATCAATGCCGGTTGCGTCCTGATTATCCAGCCGCGTCTGCGTCACACGCAGCGCCTGCTGATAATAGCTGATGGATTGCGTATAGATCGCATTCTGGGCATCCAGCCCCCTTAAAGCAAAATAATCGCTTGCCAGTTCCGCCTGAAGGCTGAGCCGTGCGGAGGCATACTGCGCGGCCTGTGCCTGCGCATAATATTTCTGCGCCCGCACCCGGTTACGGATGGAAGACCAGATATCAGGCTCCCAGCTCGCCATTCCTCCGTAAAACTCGTCTGTTGCTGTTATTGGCCCTTTGTATCGGAACAATCTGTCAGAAGAGCTTTTGTTGTTGCTGGACCCAAAAGCCAGCGCAAAATGCGGCAACAGGTCCGAGCGTGCTTCCATCACGATAGATCGTGCCTGAATAAAGCGTTCAGCCGCGGCCTGCAGATCCGCGTTCCCGTTCATCGCCTGCGCTTCAAGCGTGTTGAGCGTCGGGTCTGCAAAAAGTGTCCACCAATCCGAGCCCATGACAGTTTCCTGCGGCTGTGCCTCATGGAACAACCCCTGCCCATGCCAGGACATCGGCACAACAAAATGCGGCGCCTGATAGGCAGGAGCAAGATCACACGCACTCAGCGCTGTTAAGGCTGCAAGGGTTACAGCTTTCAAAATCTTTCTCTGAGAAAAGATTTTTTGAAAGGCCGCCTTATCTCTTCCCGGCATCGGCTTGCTCTTACGCGTTGGTGTCTGGGGACGTATCAGGAGCGTGCTCATTCATCATCCTCCTCTTCACTATCACTGGAAGATGCGAGGTATCCTTTCTCCGGCACACTCAGGCGCACGGTCTGGCCTTCAAGCAGGTCAGCGGGAGGGTTGTTGATAATATGGTCCGTCGGGGTCAGGCCTGCGTCCACTTCCGTATAGGCGTCAGACATGCGGCCCACCGTTATGTTTTTGTAGTGGGCTTTATTCTGGGCATCCACAGTAACAACCTGCATCCCTTTTTCCTGAAACACCAGCGAACCAGTTGGAACTGTATAAACGCCACCTTCCGCCGGAGCAGAAAGAGAGACAGAGGCAAAGGTGCCGGGCCAGAGTTTCTGGTCAGCGTTATCAATGGTAAATTCCGTCACGGCCGTTCGGGTATTGGGGTCATACCCTTTTGCAATCGTCAGAAAATTGGCTGTAAAAACCTGATTAGGATATTGCGGCACCGTTACACGCGCCTTGAGCCCCGGCTTCAGAACGTAGGAAAACACTTCCGGAACAGAAACAAAAAGGCGCATTTCATGCGTATCGGCCACAGTAAACAGCTCACTTGCTGTACCGTTGGCATTCAGATTGCCGCTCCCTGCACCAACATAGTCCCCTACGCTGATATTTCGGGCTGTCACCACGCCATCAAACGGGGAAACAATGGTTTTAAACCGCTCAAGCGCATCATAATGGTCAAGGTTATGCTGGGCTGCGTCCAGCGCTGCGCGCTCTGATTTTTCGTTGGCATTCTGAACAGACACAGACTGGCCAGAGACTGCCTGTGATTTGCCCATGGAACGCCAGCGGTCTGCCGTAACCGTTGCCAGCCCATATTTGGCCTGTGCAACCTGCAAATCCGCTTTGGCCTGTGCATACTGGGCATCCAGACCCGGCGCATTAATTTCAGCCAGAGTTTCCCCTTTTTTGACCGCTGCGCCGTAATCCTTATACCACATTTTTGTATAGCCGGAGACCTGCGCGTAAATGGGCGCTTCGTACCATGCGCTGATCGTTCCCGGCAAAGTCATGGCGAGTGTCGGCGGGGCGGGTTTTGGCTGCACCACCGCAACATCCGGCACGGTGGCATGCGTGGCATCAGCCTGAAGCGTGAGCTGGTTATGCTGATGCTGGATTTCCAGATAAACCACATATCCCACAATTACGCACAGCAGAGCGCCGATAAACAGGCGGTTTTTTGTAAGAGTGGACATCAGATAGCCTCCTGCCCGTTTTCATGGCCCGCTTCAGGCGGACGAGATTTTTTTGTATGAGAACGATTATGGAAAATTGCGTAGACGCACGGAACAAAGAGCAGAGTTGAAACGGTCGCCAGAATAAGGCCACCAATAACTGCTTTTCCCAACGGTGCATTTTGCGAATTACTGATTGCCATCGGCACCATGCCAATCACCATGGCAGAAGCGGTCATGATAACCGGGCGAATACGGCCAAACCCGGCTTCTATCGCTGCGGTCAGAGCATTCCCGTGCAAGGCAAACCGTTCTTTTGCAAAAGAGACAACCAGAATGGAGTTTGCCGTTGCTGTGCCCATGCACATGATGGCGCCCGTCAGGGCCGGAACAGAAAGACGTGTCTGCGTCAGGAACAGGCTCCACGCAATACCGGCAAGTGCGCCCGGCAGAGCCGAAATAATAATGAAAGGATCAACCCAGGACTGGAAGTTGATAACAATCAGCATGTAAATCAGCACCACCGACACAACCAGTCCGGCAATGAGTTCCACATAGGCCCCGTGCATGGTGACAGCCTGCCCACGGATATCCACCGCGGCTGTCTGCGGCAGGTCTTTTTGTGTGCTGGCGACCGTCTGTTTTACTTTTGCCAGAACAGACCCGAGATCTGTGCCTTCAGCGGAAACATACACATCAATTTCCGGCATGGAATTGTAGTGGGAGACCTGCCCCGGCGTTCCTGTTGGCGTCACGGTGCTGATGCTGCCCAGAAGCTGCATATCCGTTCCTTTAGGGTCATTATCCCCTTTATCAACAGGGATTGTCAGCAAATCATTATAATGGGTCAGCTGATCCTGTGAGACATACACATTCAGCGGGAATGTAATGCCGGTTTTCGGGTCAAGCCAGTATTGAGGGTCAACCGTCTGACTGCCAGACAAGGTCATCAGTTCGTTATTGGCAATATCGGCTTCGGTCATGCCGGTCGCCTGACTGAAAGTCCGGTTACCTTGCACAAACAGGGTCGGCGTTTTCATGGTCTGCTGAATAACCACATCTGCCGCACCGGGGATGGCACGCAGCTTATTCACCAGAAGACGCGCATACTGATAGTTGTCACGAATGTCCGGTCCGGAAACCTGAATATCAATCGGCGCAGGAGAACCAAAGTTCAGGATTTTTTCAGTCAGATCAGCCGGTTGAAAGGTAAAAACACTTCCCGGAAATCTGGCGGATAAATCACTCCGCAGCAGTTTACGGTAGTTCCAGACAGGAGATTCCTCATCTTTAAGAGAAATTGTCAGGTCACAATCCTGCGTTCCGATAGACGGGGTTGGGATAAAGGCTTGGTTATGAGGTCCTTCAGGCAAGCCGCAATTGTTGATAATGCCAGAAACTTTCCCCGGAAGAAGCTGCTGGACCCGATCATCCACCAGAGAGACAATCCGGCCGGTTGTTTCAATGCGCATGCCCAGAGGAGTGCGCATATGCATCTGCATGACACCAGATTTCACTTCAGGGAAAAAATCCTGTCCGGAGAGCAGGAACAACCCGACAGAGAGTACAGACGCCCCCAGAAAGCCCAGAGCGAAAACACCGCGACGCACAATAATACGTTCAAGCAGCCGCCCATATGCCGCGCGGAAATTATGGAACGCATGCTCAAACTTGTTCTGGAAGCGGCCAAGAACACCCTTGGGCAGCGCAAGATGTTCATCGCTATGCAGGCCCGGATGCACCTGCCCGGCCAGAAGATATTTGGCCATGGTCGGCACCAGTGTGCGTGACAGAATGAAGGAGGCCAGCATGGCGTAAACAATGGCTTCCGCCATGGGCATGAAGAGCCACCCAGCAACCCCGCTCAGCCGGAAAAGAGGGGTCCAGACAATACAGATGCATAATGTTGAAACCAGTGTCGGCACGACAATCTGGTTTGCAGCATCGATAATGGCGGTTTCAAGCTCCTTCCCTTCTTCAAGATGGGTATCAATATTTTCAATCATCACGGTGGCATCATCCACCAGAATCCCGACAGCCAGCGCCAGACCGCCAAGCGTCATGACGTTGATGGTCTGGCCGGACAGCAAAAGGCAGATAATGGCGGAAAGGATAGCAAGCGGGATAGACGTGGCGATAATAAGGGTCGAACGCCATGACCCCAGAAAAAGCAGAACCACAAGCCCTGTCAGAATAGCCGCCGTCACCATCTCCCGCACAACGTCCTTAATGGCGTCTTTCACAAAAACGGACGCATCACTCAGGATGGAAATATGCACGTCAGGCGGAACAAGTTTCTGAATACGGGGCAGAAGTTCTTTTGTGCGTGCCACAACATCCAGTGTTGAAGCATCACCGCTTTTCATAACAACCACTTCTACACCCTGACGCCCCTGCACCAGAACAAGGTTGGTCTGTGGGTGCCCGCCACGGTAAACCTGCGCCACGTCATGCACGTAAATGACGGCGTTCCCAACACGTTTGACCGGGATATCACCAAGTTCTTTCATGGAACGCGGCGTAGCGTTGGTCTGCACCATCCAGTCGGTTGTGGCGATTTTCTGATCACCAGCAGGAAGCACAATATTCTGCTTCCGCAGGGCGTTCTGTACATCCATTGCGGACAGATGATGCGCCTGAAGCTGCTTCTGGTTCAGCGCCACCATGATAAAGCTGTCCATCCCACCATAAGGATGGGGGAGAACCGCGCCCGGCACTGTTACCAGAACAGGACGGATGCGTGTCATGGCAATTTTATACAGGTCCGACGGCGTCTGTTTTTCAGACGTGATCTGAAGAGCCAGAACCGGAACAGAAGATGCCTCAAGCTTCATCACCATAGGTGCTGGAATATTATCCGGGAGCTGTTTGATAACAGTCTGGGAAATTGCTGTGACTTCTGCCTCAGCCTCCCCAATATCCGTGCCCGGCTGGAAGTAGATATTGACGATGCTTCTGCCGTAGTAAGAGCTGCTCTCCATATGCTCTATGCCCTCCACGGTGGAGGTCACGGCCAGTTCATAATTATAGGTGATGCGCCCGGCAAACTCCTCCGGCAACATGCCACCGTATGTCCACACCACAGACACAACGGGAATCCTGATATTTGGAAACACGTCGGTCGGGGCTTTGAAGAGAGACAGCACACCAAAAGCGAGAATAAGCAGCGACAGGACAATAAATGTGTAAGGTCGCTTCAGCGCCGTCACAACGATGGCATTCATGCGTTTCCTTCCTTGCTAGGGTCGGTGGAATTCAACGCACAATAGAATTTGATTTATACGGAAATCTTTTAAAAAAAATATTATCGTCTTATATAAATTTTTAATAAGTCAATTCGAGTGTCTGAGCGTTCCTGTTTGATTGGCGTGATCAGAGACATATACACTGTAATAACACGCCCCAACATTCGGGTTTGTTGGGTTATATTATAAGATTGCAAAACTATTTAGAGTAGCGGACTATCGGAGCGCTCAGGACTGATGCTCTGTAGCAAAGAAGTCCTTTTTCTTTGTCAGCATTTTTGGCGTCTACTGGGTGGAGGAGATTAAAACCAAGTCTGTATTCCCTTTCCTCCGCTAATGCACGGAAGGATAAAATACAGCGTATACGCCCCCAGATTGTGCGTCTTTTGTAGTCAAAAAACAGCAGCAAACACTCTTACCGACTGCTTTGAGAACGCCAGATTTTTTCAGTTACAGCGCTCCTGCGCCCCATCTTCCGGTAAAGTCTTATCTCCAGAGGAAGGTCCTCACCCACAGCAACAATCTGACCGTCCTGCAATTCCTTCGAGACAAGGCTTTTGGGGAGCCAGGCAACACCATGGCCTGCAAACACCATATGTTTAAGTGCCTCCGCCATCGCACTTTCATTAAGGTGTCGCTCTTCTGTCAGAACATGCAGCGTCCTTGATTGGGCAGAGTGACTTAACTGCCCCAGCAGAGAGTTTTCGCTATAGGACAGGAGTGGATAGACCGTATCGTTATCTTTATAAATAGCTCTTGAAATCACAGGAACAAAAGAGTCAAACCCGACAATTTTATAACTATAGGCATTGTCGTCCAAAGGTATTTCCATGCTCTCATTGTAAAAACAGAGCAGGAAATCGTACTCCCCTTCAGAAAGGGCTGAAATACAATTGTAGAAATCGTCCGACAATAAGCGTGAAAAGACCTGCCCTACCTCGTCTTCAATCTTTTGCAGCCAAAGCGGAAAAAAGGTGATCGCAATTGTGTGGAGTGCCGCAACTGATACAGTCGGCATTCTGTCATCCGGCTGCCGTTGCAGGTTATTTTTTCCAGTATTGAGCAGCCTGATGGTGTCTTTCGCGGTTTCACGAAAAAGCATCCCTTCCGCGGTCAGGGATGCCGGGTAGCGCGTCCGGTCAATCAACGCCACGCCTACCCACAATTCGAGAGCCTGTATCCGGCGGCTGAACGCGGATTGCGTGACATTCCGCTCCTCAGCCGCTTTTGAGAAGCTTTGCAGGCGTGCCAGCACGAGAAAATCTTCAAGCCACTTGATATCCATCATTATGCATCCACACGCAGCGTCTGCACAGGCAACGCAACCAGACCTCACATTCCTGCATGATACCATATCATTCCGGAAAGAGAACAGGCCTGAAAAATGTGTTGAGGGGCTTACTGCAGAACGGGAAGCGTAATGTTTGATGCCGCCTGTGGCGTGGTATAGATCCTCTGTGTGGCGGCCTTAAAATCCGTCCCTTTCGCGTCCGGGATACTCGGCACCCATGTCTGGGGGTTGCGATCAATCAGCGGAAACCAGGTAGACTGGACCTGCACCATAAGTCTATGCCCTTTCAGAAAGACATGGTCATGGTCCCGCAGGGAAACAGGCCATTCTGTGACCTTATTCGACTGTAGTGGCGTCGCATGGCTAAAATCACGCAGATAACGCCCGCGACGTACCTCCATCGCAACAGGAAATTCATACCCGTCCAGTGATTGCGCCCATGATGCCTTGTCATCTTTGGAATAAACGCTTTCCTGCCCCTTTTCCGGAAAAACATCGATCAGCTTGATAATAAAATCGGAATCCTGCCCGGACGTCGCTGCAAAAAGATGTGCCTGAACCGGCCCGGCAATCCGGAGATCCTGCTCAAGCGGCGCGCTCGTAAAACTCAGCACATCCGGCCGGTGATCAACAAACCGCTGGTCCATCGTCTCCCATGTCCGCCATTCCCTGACTGGAAATGTTGGTGATATCGGGCGTGGCCGGTAAGGAACCGGATTATCCGGGTCGGAAATATACTGTCGGTAAGGCGTGTCCTGCACTTTAGGAGCGACAAAAGACAATGTTCCGTCAGAATGGAAATAGAGGTTCTGAGGTGAGACGTGCTTGTCCGGCCATGTCGCATACGTCCGCCATGTATTAGAGCCTGTCTCGAAAACCCTTGCTTTCCAGTCAGGCTTTGCACCCTTGTCATGCAGATAGTAGGCAAAAAAAGGTGCCTCTATTTCATCCTGAAACTCCTTGCTGGTCTTGTGCCCCCCCAGCAACATCGGCCCGATTGAGGCCCCGTCTGTCCTTTGCCATCCACCATGAAACCACGGACCAGCTACGATGAAATTCGTATTATCAGGGTCATGAGACTGAGATTTATAAAAAATATCCCACGGTCCCATTGGATCTTCCTGATCCCAGAACCCTGCAACATTCAGATTAGGGACTGTGGAGCCTGTAATTTTTTTATACCACGCCTCTTCCTGCCAGAACGCATCATAATCCGGATGATCCAGATTTGCGTTCCAGTAACTCAGCTTACCGTGCGTATAGAGCCTGTCTGTATTACGGACTGGTCCAACACGCAGGTACCAGTCATAAACATCATGGGTATCAAAATCATAATTTGTATTTTTGTTCTTATCGGCCTGTTCAAGAACGCAATATTCAAATGTATAGCTTTCCCGAAGAGCACCGTAATGATGATTATCATCATTCATCCACTGGTCCGCCGGGGCGGCCTGCTCGCTGATGGCCTTAAGCGCAGGATGCGGGTGCAGCAAAGTGATACCCGATGTCATTCCGGCATAAGACACACCATACATTCCAACGCGACCGTTCGTGTGGGGGACGTTTTTAACAAGCCAGTCGATCGTATCCCATGCGTCATTGACTTCATTCGCCTGCATGGGGTCATTCGCATCATAGCGGGCAGTTTTCAAAAACTGGCCTTCAGATTTAAAGCGCCCCCGCAAATTCTGGTACACCATGATGTAGCCGTCTTTCTGAAAAGCCTTCCAGCTTGGCAGGGCGCTGGAAATATCTTTCACAGATTCTGTATCAATCATGGCCTGATCAGGAATGCCGTAAGGCGTGCGCGTCAGTAAAATTGGCAGAGGGCCTGTCTGATCTTTTGGGGTCACAATCACCGTTTGCAAATGCGCCCCATCACGCATCGGAATCATCACTTCCCGCACATCATACTTTGATGAAGCATGAGAGGCCTCGGAATAGGCTGGCTGAGGCGCAGCATGCAGCGGGCAAAAGGAGCCAAAAGTCAGCCCCAGAGCGGTCGCCATCAAACATGCCCTGAGCGATCTTTTTGCCATATCATGCACACCCATTGCTTCCTCCAGAATTCAGAATGTTTCCGGGCAAACAGCAAACACCCGGAAACATTTCTACCGCTCTTCAGACCGTATCTCTTCAGTCTGCATTACAGATCGACGTTGACGCGACCATAATAATACCCACCCGTAATGGGAATTCCCGAATTTCGGAAATCATAGATATTGGCACCAACATAATTGAACTGATCTTGCAGCCTGCGCGGCCGCTGATTGAAGATGTTGTTCGCACCAACCGCAACATGCAGACGCGGCGTAATACGATAACCCACCTCAAGGTCTGTCAGCCAGACCGGCGTGTTATTATACTGGCCAAAGCAATGCACCGAATAACGCAGTGACCCACCATCCAGAGGACACACAGCACTGGCAGGCGTCTGATCCTCATAAGTCATCAAGGTGCTTGTCAGGCCATAGCGCGTTTCACGCAGATTGATGTCCCAGCTCTGAAAGGTCCAGTGTGCGTTCAGAATGATCTTGCTGCGCGGAGAGGCCGTCGTGAGATAACTGACATTCTGTGCGTTGAGCACCGGGCTGCCGTGCTGATCCGTATTGATATGGCTCATGCGCGTCCGGTTCAGATTGAGCGATGCGCTGAGGTCGAGATTCCCGTATTTTTCAAAATGGAACAGATAATCACCAGAAATATCGATCCCCTGCGTCCGGGTAGAGCCTACGTTAGCAAAATAATAAGCCGTTGTATTGTCCAGAAGCACACCCGGCGGGATGGAAGCCCCCGTCTGGAGGATGGCATCATGCGCCGCCTGCCCCCGCACTGTGCCCCCACCAGCAATCCGGTCACGGATATTGATCTGATACACATCGACGCTGATATGAAAACGGTCCACCGGCTCAAGCAGAATTCCGGCCTCGGCACTCGTGGAGCGTTCGGGCTTCAGATGGTTTGCGCCAAGCGCCTTTGCGGCATCACTGGAGGACGCCAGCAAGCCACCCGCATTGGTCGGCCCGATATTCACCTCACTATAATGCTCTTCCGCAAGAGTGGGCGCACGGAACCCGTTGCTGATGGTGCCACGGATTGCAATGCGTTTGGTAAAATCATAGCGGGTCGAAATCTTACCGTTTTCCGTATTACCTGTGTCCGTATAGTGTTCAAAACGACCGGCAAAATCGAGGTCCCAGTGCTTTAACGGATGGAAATCTCCGTCCAGATAGCCTGCCCAGATGTCCCGGCTCCACTTTCCGGCGTTTTCCGGAATAATCCCGCCAAAGGCCTGCGTGCCGCCATACAGATAGGATGCAGGCTCACCCGCATACAGATGATACATATCCAGCCGGTGCTGCCCACCGAACGCCAGCGTCATCGGCACGACATGACCAATATTGAAGCGCCGACGGAAACCAAGATCGTTCGTCCATTGCGCCATTGAATAAGACTGCGCCGTGACCGTTGTGGGCGTATAACCTGTATATTTATAGAGGTTGATGTTAACCGTATTCCGGTTGTTAACCCGGTCATCATCCTCGCCGTAAGTCGTGCTCAGATCCCAGGAAAACCCAAGAAAGTTATCCCCGGTCAGACCCAGCATGCCGGAGAAATCATTCTCGTTCATGGTCTCAATGGGCGTGAAGCCATTAGGTTTGACTTCCGGCAGAACACTCGGCAGACGGAAATTCTCATATGTTTCACCATGCCGGTGCGCGTATGTAATCAGACCATAGCCTTTCACGCCACTGAACAAGGTCTTACCGAATTTGATACTCAGGCTCTCACGCGTTTCTTCGGGCGTGCTGATTACCTTATTGGAATTGGACGGAAAACTATACCCCGCATAACCAAGCCGCCCCGGCTGAGAACGATAATCAACGGTGCGCGGATACATATGATCCGTGTGATACATGGACCCGCTGATGTGGACGTAGCCATCATCACCGAATTTTAGTCCGCCATCCACATTGACCTGATAATTCCAGCCATTACCGGCATAAGCATTTGCCCCCGTCTGCCCGCTGATGTGCAGGCCATGATCGGTCTTTTTTAGGATGATATTAACAACACCCGCAATTGCGTCCGACCCGTACATGGCCGCCGCGCCATCGCGCAGAATTTCGATATGATCAATGGCGCTGGGCGGGATCATATTCAGATCAACCGGCGTACCACCCTGCTGCGGACCGTTATCCGCATAGATATTTGCTGTGGTGTGACGTCTTTTTCCGTCCACAAGCACAAGAACCTCATTCGGGTTCAGGCCACGCATACGGATAGACGAAGTCAGTGCACCAGCATCTCCACCCACTGCCTGCATGGTAATAGAAGGATCAAGCCGGGTGATGGCATCTGCAATATTCATCTGGCCGGTCTGACGCAACTGCGCACCGGTAATAATAGAAATCGGAGAGGTGGAATCACGAGCACGGCGGTTGAACGCGTGCGTTCCGGTGATAATCATCGTCTCCGCAGAACTGGCTGGCACCGCACTGGAAGCCGATCGCACACTGCGCCCGCGGGCCTGACGCACTGCCGCAGCATTCGTTGCTTTAGACCCCGGTTTAACCAGCGACGACCGACGATCTTTCGCCTTGTCGACATTCTCATCATCCTGCACGGCGGCATAAGCATTCATTCCGCCCAACCCGATCTGGAACGAAACAATGGCTGTGCAAATAACCGTTCTATTCCTTTTCATACCCTCACTCCATTGTTCAGCATTAGGCGTTGACGACAAAACGGCGTTATTTTTAGAAGGAAACTATTTATTTAAGTATTCTATATAAATATTCTGGATTTTTTTTGTTTCTTCACAAGAATAGGTTTTAGATTTTCCGTCGAGTTCCAGCTCAACAACCGGAACAACAAGATAAGTCGAACTGGTAAGAAATATTTCTTTTGCCTGAAACAGATCATCACGCGTAATCGGGCGTTCAGTAACGGTCATACCGTTCTGCTCCGTGAGCTCAATCACAGTATTCCGCGTACAGCCAGACAGGATCTGATGCGATACAGGCCGCGTGACAAGTTCACCCTCGCTTGTCACCATAAAAACATTTGAGGAACTGCCTTCTGTAATCCCGAGATCGTCATAAAAGATTACGTCGTCAAAACCCGCATCCAGCGCGGCACGTTTAGCCATGACCTGCGGCATGAGCATGGTCGTTTTGATATCACGCCGCCCCCAGCGAATGTCGGGAATAACCTGGACACGCATGCCGTGTTTGAAGGCATTGCTCTCCTCAAGTGGTGTCGGACCGGTGCTCATGAGGAGTGTCGAGCGTTCCGTTGGAGATGCGATAAAATTACGGACAGTTTTACCGGGTGTGACCTGAATATAGATGAACCCGTTTTGAATGCCATTTCTCTCAAGAAGATCATGCATCAGACCCGGCATCAGGCTTCTTTCCGGCGGCAGAGTGATCCCCGCCGCGTTCAGAGACCGGTCTAGACGGGCCAGATGCTCTTCCAGATCAATGATCTTTCCCGCGACGGAAATACAAACTTCGTAAACGCCTTCTCCGAAGGTAAAACCCCGGTCAAAGGGCGAAATCATTGCTTCATCCTCATTGATGAAACGACCATTCAGGAAGACAACCGTCACCTTTTATCCTTTTCGAAACATCAAAAAACCTCAAAGGTAAAAAGCTGGCCTTCTTATTTTCCAACCACTTTTTAAGAGACTTTTTGCTTTTTGTTCTCGTTTCGATATGAATACGGTATAAGCGGCCACCCTAGCCAATGCTAATTCAGCATATTCCATGCGTCATATGCATAAAATAGCCACGGAGCTTTCTCGGGCTGATCATAAAGCATCTACAGAATAGCCGCAGTCGATCTGATAGCATGCTTTGAGGGGATCAAAACTATGGTGGCAGAGTATCGAGAAGGGCTACCGCCCACCTCCCCTGTGGTCGCTGACCGGCCCCATGGTCATGAAGAAACTCAGAGGTTCCCCATTGCGGTTGGTCACGCCATGAGGGTTCGTATTATACTGTCATTGGTCCGACTGGCCCGACGCCAAGCGTCCCCTTTTTTATTCACAGTCTCGTCGCTGTGCGGTGCGTTCAGATAAGAGGCCTCAATCACAACTCTCTGCCGTTCTGCTTTTCTGGAAGGCCGCCAGTCCATCCATTACCCAGACGCAAACACTCATGCCCCCCACGTTTCCAGCAGATCCAAAGCGTCTTGTGCGACCATATGTCTTCATGGCGTTCGGCTGCGCTAGCCATTTTGGTTGACGAAGATGATCCCGCTCATTACGCGGCGGTCACACACTGTACGCTGACGTCTGCCTCTCAGGGAAAAACGGGTAAAGGCGCATCATGAGTTCGCCGTCAGCCAATATAGATCACTTATTCTATAGTCTCTTCATAGAAGCCTGAAACAGACGCCTCACCTCAAGTCAATGAGATATCACCATAAGAACTGGCAATAAAAACGTGCTGCAAACAAACCAGCCTCAGACAAGCCCCCATAAAAAATGAGGGAGCCTCTGGCTCCCTCACTTCTTTCAGACCGTCCTCCGCAGTTAATTCTTAGAAATGTGCTCCGAGATTGAGCTGGAAAGATCGGCCAATCAGAGCTTCATAATAACGGGTTACGCTGACGGTGCCGGGATATTTCGGCAGAGCATTTGTAATATTATTAATCATGAAATTGGCGTCAAAGTTTTTCGTGATTTCATACCCAAAGGTTGCGTTGAAGTAGGCAAAGCTCGGACGGTCATTATGTTCATAAGCCGTTTTGGCAACCTGAACCGCGTATTGTGACTTCCCGTAGAAAATAGTCTGCCACTGCACAGAAAGAGGCCCACGGGTATAGTTGAGGTTCAGAGTGAACAAATCATTCGGGCTACCTGTCGTCCCTACCTGATAATATGTATTTCCCAGATAAGTCTGCGAATTTTTCACATAATGCGTGTAGTTACCGTTAACAGCTACAGTCCCCGCATTTTCTGACAAACCAACACGATACAAAGGCAGAACGTAGCTCAGCGCGCCCTGCAAAGCCTGCATGTGCTGGTTGGCAATGTTAAAATATCCATCCGTAAAACCCGTAATCTGATGTGTGGAAGAGTCACGGGTAAACGTGTTGCAGTAAGCGTTTGACGGGTAGGACGATGAATCGTAGCACGCCTGGATCAGATTTTCTGCGCTGAGAGAGGTAATCTCGTTATTGATTTTGACATCAACAAACGAACCCTTCAGATCAAATCCCCTGATAAAGTGCGGACGAAATTCCAGAGAACCTGTGTAACTATGAGAGGTTTCGTTCTGCAGGCCACGATTACCACCCGTTGTTCCTTTGACAGTTCCGTTAGTGATGTTGGAGACAAAGCCGCTCGGCACATGTGCCTTTGCGCAGTTCAGAGCACGGACAGTGGGGTTCGGGCCTGAGTTAACATAAGCTGCATCGCACGGATCATCAGCAGTTTCATAAGACGTGCTCTGCGGTGAGAACAGTTCCGTAACAGACGGGTTCCGAACAGATTGTGCATAATTCCCGGACAAACCAAGATCCTGCGTTGGCCACCAGGCGCCGCCAAACATATACGTCCAGTAGCTTCCTGTCATACTATTGCGAATGTATCGGCCATTTGCCGTAGCAGAAAGGCTGTACACTCCCGGAACATTCATCGCAGGAGAGACAAGCGGCACATCAAGCTCTCCAAACGCTTCGTGCGTGTAGTAAGAACCGGATGTGTATGGCATAGCTGTGACGTTACCATACTGCCTGCGGGAACCATCCGCCAGTTCTTCACCCGCGAAGAAACTACCCGGATTGAAGGTATAACCTTCACGGCGGTGTTCATACCCCAGATCCCACCGAACATCACCCGCCGGAAGCTTCAGGACCGTACTGTTGATTTCCGCCTGAAAATCGCGCTGTGCATTGCTGTTTTTATAATGCGCATCAGATATAATGTAATTCTTTGCGCCAAGCGTGAGCTGGTCCGTTCCAAACGGATTGAATGGAGCACAGGTTTCGCTCCGGGTTGCAGCGGGAGAATTCTGATATCCGGGCGCACAGACAATGTTACCGCTCGCGTCCCGTGTGCTGTTGAGCGCATTGATCAGGTTCTGGGTGTTGATCATAGGCTGCCATGTATCGCTCATATATTTGCTGTACTGCCCCCGCAAAGACCAGTTGAAATGCCGCCCCAGTGCGTTGAAATCCCCTGCAAGACCGCCCTGAAAACGGAACATCTGCATATCAGTGCGATACATTCCGCCATCAAGATCCTGATTCAGACGGGAAAGATAGAACTTGTCCGTCGGCAGGCCATTGGCAGCAAGTGCATTTTTGATTGTCGTCCGTTCGGCATCCGTCAGATATGGATTGTCGGTGCTCAGCGTATAGGCACCGTTTACGTTATGATAGCCTGCTCCATAAGACCCGTCTGTGTTCAGATAGCTGTCCATGTCCAGAGGGCCGTCACCAAAATAGGGTGTTGTCCATGTCCCCTGCCCGACCTGACTACTGGCGCGGCTGCGGGCGTACCAGCCCTGCCATGTTGCATGCAGATGGTCCGTAAAATCATAATGACCAAGAGTGGTCAGGTTAAGCTGGCTTGAAGGAGCGTAAAGCTGATTATAGTCACGGGTCGCCAGACCATTGCCACCCGAAGCATTATAGCCTGTTTTTGTAAGGTAATTCCACGTGACAGGAACAAGAGATTTCCCATCCTGACTGAACATCAGAGGCTGACCAGCCGCGTTGGCAATTCCGTCATTTACACCTTTGTAGATAGGGATATCCGTGCCCGTCAGCCCCGGAATACCGGTAACAGACGCCCAAAGGTTTCTGGCTGAAGGTTCCAGCATGTAGGTATAAGGTGTGCTGACACCCAGCGGGCCACGCTGATACGATGTAGCGTTTGAGCCCAGTGTATTCGGCAGGTCATTATACACAACGCCACCGGCATTACGATATTCAATATCCAGTACGGCGCCACCTTTATCATGGTCAAACGTATGGCCATATTTGAATGTAATTTTTTCAGACGGTGCAATCAGACTTTGTGTCCAGCCACCCTGAGCCGTCATATCCACGCCTGTAAAGTGATCATCAAGCTGATAATTCACGACACCTGCCACAGCATCAGCACCGTAAGCGGCACCCGCGCCCCCAATGCGGGTATCCATGCTTTTGATGAGGGAAGTCGGAATGGCCGACACGTCAACCTGAGAGCCCGACCCTGCCCCGTAAACAGACGCTGAGGCACCCCCTACCATACGCATACCGTCAATAAGGGTCAGGGTACGTTGTGAGCCCAGACCAAGCAGAGAGACAAAGGACTGCCCAGCCCCTAGTCCCTGCCCACCGATAGGAGACTGGTCGCCAAGAGAAAAGGCCGTGTTTTCACGTAGCAGCGCCAGTCCAAGGTCGGTATAGCCCCGCTTACGCACCTGATCGGCACCAACCGTCACACCGGCCATCACGTTTGTTAGGCGGCTTTGGGACAAACGCGTGCCTGTTACAGTCAGGGTCTCTGTAGAAGAGTTACCGCTTTTCTGGACAGCAGCGACTGTTTTCTCCGAATCTTTCTGCTTTTTTGTCTTCTTGTCTTTTTTGACCTGTTCAGACGGTTTTACAATTTCAGGCACTGTTTCAGCGCGCAGAAGAGGCGAAAAAAGGAGCGTGGACATCGCCATGGGAAGCGCCAGTCTGAAACCGGTTGAGCGGACACGTCTTATGGATTGAGGAATAAAAAAATCCTGCCTAGAAAAATTCATATTCCACCCTATTGATTAGTGTTATGTTTATATAGCAAAATTATATCCGTGCTTTCTGCTACTACACGATCCTTAGTGAGCAAATATAAATTTGGAGGACTTCATCATTGCGGACCTGCACTGTGTTTTTACGGCAACAGTCGCCTCTGGCATCCCAGATAAAACCGGAACGAGAACACTATCTCAAAGATACCTCAGTGGTATTTCGAGAGGATTTTGCGGCTCTCTGTCATGGAAAGGAGTGTTTTGGTGCTCCTGATCATAAACACGCGCAGACGGGTGCAAATTGATTATGCTCGTGATCATCTCAACAATGAGCATCTCATGAAGCCTCTAAAAGGCTTTAAAATCAGTCCTGCGGTCCGCGTTGCCCTATGGTGGAGAAGACGGCTTACGTGTGAGCATGGTGAGAATAATTTTAGAGAGGGCCCAACAGTTTGTTGTTGAAACATCAGAACAACATGATACGGCTGTGACAGGAAAAATTACAGCACAGTTCACTTTTTACAAGGCGCTGGATACATAAACACATGAAAACAATTCAAAAGCTTTCCAATCGTTCAAGATATTTTCTTTTCTCATGCAGCTCATGGGTATGCCTTACGCTCCCACTGCAGGCGGTTGCAGCAACTGGCTATGCAAGAGAACCGTCCATTGCCGGACAGACCGTTTTGTTCAACGCTGAACAATCCATCTGGAGCGCTCCACTTGCGGGGGGAAAGGCGCAACGCCTCACAAGTCCTCCGCATGCCCCACATGACATTGATCCGCACCCCATTCTCTCGCCGGATGGTACACAGATCGCATTTCTGGCTAATTTTGATGGCCCGTCAGAAATTTACACCATGCCGACCACAGGTGGCGTTCCGCGCAGAGTAACTTATAAAAATGGCCGGATCCGCCTGATCGGATGGGACAGGAATGCAGGAATCTTATTCTCATTTCCCGCTGTAACCGGACCCTACTATTTTTATAACGTCGCCTCGGTTCATCCAGAAAACGGTAAAAAAACACTTTATCCTCTGGCCAATGCCAATGATGCGGCATTGAGTGATGATGGCCGCTGGATCTATTTCACCCGTTTTGGGCTTGCCATGACGCGCGACAACATGCGTGCTTACCGGGGTGGTGGTATGTCCCAGCTCTGGCGGTTTGACCTCAAAGGCGGAAAAGAGGCCGAGCGTATCGGGTCTCATGAAGTTAATCTGAACCGCCCCATGCCTTGGCATGACCGCCTGATTGTGCTTTCAGATGAAAATGAACGGTATAATCTATGGAGCCTTGCTACAGACGGATCTGATGCAAAACAGCTGACCCATTTTACGGATTACAGCGTTCTGGAAGCCAGTATTTCCGGAGACCATATCATTTTCCGCAAAGGGGCTGATTTGTATCAGTATGACCTGACAACAAATCAAGTAAAGCCTGTCCCGCTGGATCTGGTCTCGGACAATACGCCGAGCACGCCCTACTGGCTGGCAAAGCCTGCCAAGTTTTTAACGGATACAGATCTCTCTGCCAAAGGGGACGCAGTGGTCTTCACCATGCGCGGGCATGCTGTTGTAGCGGCGCCCTCCCCCCGCAGGCAGGTTATTATCGCAACGCCGGATACGGTACGTTTGCGGCATGCCCGTCTGAGCCCTGACGGCAAATCAGTCATTGCCTTTAGTGATGTTAAGGGCGAATCAAGCATCTGGCGTTTCTCTGCGGACGGGAGCGGCGCAGGAGAACAGCTTAATGAAGCTGTTGCTGCGGAACCTGTTGATCTTTCCGTCTCCCCTGATGGCAAAAAGGTTGCTCATACCGATCTGGCTGGCCGTTTGTGGCTTCTGGATATCCCGACCAAAAAAGACCGCATTATTGACACCGCCACAACGGATGGCACCAGCAGTTTTGATAGTTTATCCTGGTCTGCGGACGGAAAAACCCTCGCTTTTGTGCGCACGCGCGGCTCAAACCTCCGTCGCCAGATTGCTTTTTTTGATACAAGCTCCAGCCGTCTGGAATGGGTGACTGACGGCCGTTATGAGTCCTTCACACCTGTTTTCTCACCCGATGGAAAATGGTTGTGGTTTTTATCAGACCGTAATTTTTCACTGGGAAACAACTCCCCATGGGGTGACAGAAACCTTGGACCGGCCTTCCCGCACAGAACCGGAATTTATGCGCTTGCTCTGCAAAAAAAGACTCATTTTCCGTTCCAGCCTGCAACAGAGCTTGATGATCCGGAAGATCACAAGGACGACGATAAAAAGAAGGATGATAAAAGCAAATCTGAACCGAAAAAGCCTCTGCCTGCTGTAGAATGGGACGGTCTGGCAACACGCCTTTACAAGGTCCCTGTTGCGGCGGCTGATTATCGGGGGCTCGGCGCAACAGAGGAGTTCCTCTACACCCTTGAAACGTCTGAAGAAACAGGCCCCCTCAAATCCATTCATATTGACAACAATGAACATAAAACAGAGATTTTCGCTCCTAAAGCCAGTGATTTTCAAGTAACCGCTGACGGGAAGAAAATTCTTGTTATCACCAGTGATCCTAAAAAAGATGCGCCTGATCTGTTTATTGCTCCCACAACAGCCAAAAAACCTGATGATCTGACCGGGAAAACAATCGACATTTCAGAAACCCGGCTAAGAATTGACCCTGTGCAGGAATGGAACGAAGAATTTCTTGATGCATGGCGCATTCATCGCGACCATTACTATGACCACGCCTTGCAGGGTGTAGACTGGCCCGGAATTCGCAAACATTTTGAACCTCTGCTGGCGCGTGCGGGTGATCGTTCGGACCTTGACGATGTGCTTGCCCAGATGGTGGCGGAAATCGGGGCAATGCATTCCCAGATCATTCCTGCAAAAAGCACTGAAAAACCCGCGACCTCGCTTGTTGCAAGTCTGGGCGCTCACTTGGTCCGGGAGAAAAATGGCTTTCGCATAGACCATATTTATCAGGGTGACAAAGACCTACCTGACCAGCAGTCTCCTCTGGCAGCACCCGGTGTGGATGCGCAAAATGGCGATATTATTTCTGCTGTTAACGGACAATCGACCGTCAATGCCCCTGATCTCTCTGTCCTGCTGGCGGATCAGGCAAATAAGCAGGTCCTCCTGACACTGTCCCGCAATGGCAAAGAACACAAAGTTATTGTTAAAGCTGTCAGCGCCAGCGATGAGCGAGATCTGCGCACACGCGACTGGGAAATTAACCGCGCTGAAGCCGTGGAAAAAGCCAGTAAAGGTGCTATTGGCTATCTGCACTTAGGCGGTATGACGGGTGAAGACATGGAATCCTTTACCCGCGAATTTTACGCCAACATCGATAAGAAGGGCCTTGTTATTGATGTCAGAGGCAATAACGGCGGGAATATTGATAGCTGGGTTCTGACACAACTTATGCGGCGGCCGTGGATGTTCTGGGCACGCTATGGCAACGCGCCTTCTGTAAACTTCCAGCAGGCCTTTCAGGGTCCTATTGCTGTCGTGACGGATGAACGCACCTATTCAGACGGCGAGGCCTTTGCTCAGGGCATTGAAGCATTGCACATCGCTCCCGTTATCGGGGAACGCACAGCAGGCGCAGGGGTGTGGCTTTCTGATGGAACACGTCTGATGGACATGGGCAGTGCACGGACCGCTGAAAATCCGTATTTCGACATGCAAGGACGCTGGCTTGTTGAAAACAAAGGGGTGAAACCGGATATCGAGGTAGAAAACATGCCAGTTGCAACCTTCAACGGGCAAGACCAGCAGCTTGATGCAGCACTTGACTATTTACAGAAGCAAATGGCCACGCACCCTCTCCCTGCCCTCAAACCTGAGCCCTTTGAACATCCTGTTCCAACAGGACAGTAACGCAACGACGTATCGTCAGTTGACCGATGATTAGACGTGTCACGGTTTAGTTTCAGTCCCTTAAACCGACGAGGTTCATGAAGGAGGCGTGAAAGGAGGCGCATGGATCTACCATCTGGTTGGTGTCAGTGACCTTAGTTTAAGGGCTGCCACCACGTCCAGCCTATGCCCGCGGAAGAAAAGAGTATCCTGATGGTGCCTATCCGCCCCCCTCAAGCGCAGTTACGTCGTCCCGCAGAATAGAGGAACTCTGGGCACCCTATTTCCCTGTCGGGCATCGTCACGTCGGACGTACGACGTCCGAGAATGATATTCCTGTTGTCAGGAAAGGACTCTTCAGAGTGGCGACCAGCAGCGCTCACAGTCATGCTATTACACCTGCCTGCTGGGACAAAATTTCTCAGCAACGGAGGATCAGACCAGTTTCCGGTTCATCCCCGTATTTGCGGGGAACACGAGAAACTGACTCCTGCCTTACAGACTAATCTGGCCATGTTGCCAGAAGCACTGAGGGAAGCATTGTTTCAATAAAAGTGCTGACTGGGTCGGGTGTATCCAACAAGACAGCAGGTCGCCCTTCTATTACCATATGTGCCAGTCCGTGTGCGGTTGCCATCGCACTGGCCATATGTGGACGGAAAACCCGCCTGTGCAGATCTGGTGGCTCTTGCCCGAAATAAGCCGCTGCTGCCTTTGCATATCGTGTTAGCGCATCAAAGGAAGCCTGAATGAAATCCGGATCTTTGAAGTCAATAAGATCTACACGGCAGATCAGGCGGAATAGCCCGGGATTATGCGCAGCAAACGTCACGTAGCCCAAAGCCTGCGTTCTGATATCCTGAGCAGCAATACCGGAAAATGGTAAAGCATTCAGTTTTGTTTCAAGACGCTTAAAAACTCGAATGGCGACAGCCGTCAGAAGGCCTTTTGTGCCGTTGAAATGATGTGAGGGGGCTCCTGGGGATACTCCCGCCGCTTTGGCAGCTTTCCTGAGGGTAAAACCTTCAACACCTTCCTCGCGGATGATGCCCTCTGAGGCTTCAATCAGCGCTGTTTTCAGATCCCCGTGATGGTACTTCTCCCGCTCTTGATCCACCATGTCTTCTCCTTCTTCACGATATGAACAGTGTTTAGATTGATGCAATCCCTAATCTATGCAATGTTCAGATAGAAAAAGCCACCTCTATGGGAATGACGGTATATGACACAGCGCGCATTAATTGTCGGTCTTGGTATTGGCGGCATGTCGGCTGCCATAGCATTAAAGCGTCAGGGCTGGATGCCTGTGATTATCGAAAGAGCCGCAGAACGGCGAAAAGGCGGTTATTTCATAGGTTTGCGTGAGGAAGGCAAAAACGCTGCCGCCGCTCTGGGGGTGCTGGATATCATGGAAAAGAGAACTCCAGACCACATTCAGTTCTGGGATGTACGCAAGGATGGCACCCGCAGGCGTATTGCCGACCTGACGCAGGAGACAAATGCGCCGATTGCCGTATTGCGAGGCGATATTGAAGAGGCGCTTTGGCAGGGGATTGAGGGGAAAGTGGAAGTCCGGTTTGGCACTATCCCTGTGGCAATCATCAATGGCGCAACACAGGCTCATGTCATACTGCAAAACGACGATGGTCAGGAAACGACGGAAATTTATGACCTTGTGATTGGCGCTGACGGAGTACGTTCGACCGTTCGCAAACTGGTCTTTGGGCCGGATCAAGCATTCTTCCACTCAATTGGCACCATGCTATGCGCCTTTCCATTGGCGCGTCCTGTCGCGGGCTTCAAGGCAGGCGATGGCCTTATGATCGCAGACGTAAAGCGTACCCTGACCGTGTTCCCATTGGAAGGACGTCCTTCAACAGCACTTTTTTCTTACCGCACGAAACATCCGGAGAGAGCGTCAAAAAAGGATCCATTTCCTACACTGCGCAATATCTTTGCCGATCTGGATGTAAACGGGATTGTCTCCAAAGCGCTCGAAGACCTTTCAGCAACAGACGATTTTCTGTTTGATTCTGTGCAGATGGTGAAAATGCCTCACTGGTCGAAAGGTCGCGTCCTTCTCCTGGGAGATTCTGCCTGGTGCCTGACGTTGTATTCCGGGATGGGAGCTTCAGCTGGCATGATTGGTGGGCAGGCCCTTGGGGAAGCGCTTGCTGCTTGTCCGAACAATATGGATGCTGCTCTTCAAATGTTCGAGGCCCAAATGCGTCCATTCGTCTGTAAGCATCAGAGGTTCATCGCACTTCGCTCTCAGTTGTTTGTCCCTTCGAGCCGCATTTCCCTGTGGGGGCGCCGCGTCCTGTGGCAGATCCTGCTGCGATCCAGAAATTACCTTCTCCAGAAAATTACATGAAGAAAGGGGAGTATATCTGACACAGATATCCCTTCACAATTGTAGTATTAAAAACCTGTCATACCAGAGGATTGCAGAGATACGGCTCCGGATTACACCGGCTCTACCGGTCCCCTTTTCATTTCTATTTTGAATAACAGTTTGAGCTAGCATTTCTGCTCTGGGAGAGTGTGATGGATTTTATGG
This sequence comes from Acetobacter persici, assembly GCF_018256955.1. Classification (NCBI taxonomy): domain Bacteria; kingdom Pseudomonadati; phylum Pseudomonadota; class Alphaproteobacteria; order Acetobacterales; family Acetobacteraceae; genus Acetobacter; species Acetobacter persici. The sequence continues at coordinate 21,817 of NZ_JAERKU010000009.1, read as the reverse complement.
ATTTGCCAGGGAAGGATTAAGTGCCACGCAAAAACCCCGCCTGAGGGAGGCGGGCTGGCTGTAGTGATTGCAATTTAGTAGGATTTTGGTTGCGGGGGCAGGATTGCTTCTCAAATTGCGACAATCGCAAGGTGAGAATAAAGCGGGTTTAGATAATTGTTTTGAAAAGATTTTTTCTGCGCTCGCTTGATCTTTCCCCAATCATAGCACCTCCTATCTCCAAGGAGTAGGGCAACTCCCATTCAACGCCATGACCGTTGTCGCGAACTGATCCCAACGGTTCAGATCGGTTCGTATCCACCATCCTCTCGTTCGTACGTCCGCTTTAGACGATCACCAAAGACGCTTGACGGCGAAGCTGTCAAACAAGGCCTCGTTGGAGATCAGCGTCATATCTTCGGCCTGCGCCTGGGCAATCAGGAAACGGTCAAACGGGTCTTTATGAGCGATGTTCATCTCGCCCGCAATGCGGGCATGAGTAACGCTGATTGGCAGTTCAACAAACCCCTGCCCAGCAACAATAGCCTCAAAATCCTGTGCCAGCAGGGCCGCCCCCGGCAGTTTACCGATGCGGAACTTGGTTGCGACCTCCATGGCCGACGCTGCGCTCACGGCTATGACATTATCTTCATTGGCTATGGCTTCCTGAGCGCGATGACTCAAATGCTCGTCGCCCGCCAGCCACCAGATCAACGCATGTGTATCAAGCAACAGCCTCAAGCGAGATTCCACCCGTCCAGTTCGTCGTCGGGCAGGGTCTCATTGAAGGTCTTATCCGGCGTGATCCTGCCTTTGAGCGCCCCAAACACGCGACGCCCCTGCGGTTCCACCGGCACAAGGCGCACGACGGGTACAGAACCACGCGCAATCACCACATCACCACCCGCAAGCGCTTCGGCAATCAGGCGAGACAGGTTGGTTTTGGCATCGTGAACCGAAAACTGGGCCATGAGATATCTCCTTAGCTAACTATATAGCTAAGACACCTTCCGTCGGCAAGAGTCGTCTTCCATTCTGACCACGTTATTACGCGCCTTCGTCCGTTGGAGACCCGTAATCCAGGCGAATACAATTAAGATAAAGCTACCATCCGAATGCTCCGAATCTCCCTCTATCCAATTCACCAATTCCCTCCCATAAGTCCTGCGCCGGACAATTATGGCTCCGTATCCGTTGTACTGGCTAAAATATTTCGGAAGGGAGTCAAACGCTCCGCTAGATAGAGACGGTGCATCCGCCGCAATTCGTCAGGCGCGCCTGACGTCGTGGGCGCGTCCTTCGCAATCATACCTCGCAACACTTTCATGGTGTTCAGAACCACCGCCGCGATGTCTTTCGCCAGCGCCTCATCCAGTCCTGGCGCACAGACACGCAACGCTGCCGCAATTCCGGCTATGGCATGTCCTCGTGCACGATCACGGATCTCCATCTTGTCAGTCCGTGCCTCCATCAGCGCGGACAGGGATTTCACGCGAGGATGAAGCGTGACAAGCAGCTCTATGAGAACGTCCGCCAGAGCGTCCGGGGACAGCGTGGCGGCACGTTTGGCGAGCGCCGCGTATTCGTCTTCCAGAACGGCAATATGCCGTTGCACCAAAGCGTCTGCCACCGCCTCCTTGTTCGGAAAGAAGCGATAGAGCGAGCCGATCTTCGCCCCGGCGCGCGCGGCGATCTCCGCCATGGTTGTCGCCTCATACCCTCGTTCCGCCATGAGGTCGGACGCGGCCTCCAGTAACTCCTCGACGCGCTGACGCCCAGCCGCGCGCATCGGCTGAAGAGACGTCCGTTTACCCCTTGACGAATTTGAGTCCATCCTCAAATAATGCTCCTACTTGAGTATCTACTCAACTTACTAACGTTTCCGCGTGTTCCGGACAATGGTTCGAGATGGCGGTTCTAACGCCGACAGGGATGTTGCTCCATGATTTCGCTTCAAGCCACCAGGACGGCCCTCGTCCTGATCGATCTCCAGAAGGGCATCACGGGGCTTCCCCTGGCTCCGACATCGGGTGCGGCGATTGTGGAGCGCTCGAAAGCACTCGCAGCCCGCTTCCGGGCCGCCGGGGCTCCGGTCATTCTGGTTAATGTAGCGTTTGCGCCAGATTTCGCCGATGCCGTGCATGCGGTTGTCGATCGCTCCTTTTCACCGCCTGGCGGCTTCGCACCAGACTGGGCAGAACTGGTCGAGGGGCTTGCCGAACCGACCGATCTGCACATCACGAAACGGCAATGGGGTGCCTTCTACGGCACGGATCTCGATCTTCAGTTACGGCGACGTGGTATCGCGACCATCGTGCTCGGCGGGATCGCCACCAATCTGGGTGTGGAATCTACCGCCAGAGCGGCGCATGAGCATGGATACAACGTCGTGCTCGTCGAGGATGTCATGTCCACATTCACCGAAGACATGCAGCGCTTTGCCTGCGAGGAGATTTTTCCCCGTCTTGGCCGTGTGACGACGAGCGAGGCGATCGCGCTGGATGCGTAAACGCATGACTCATGGCTGCGCGTCTCGCAGTTCCCAGCGAGATCATTCATGAACGCCAGAACGACGTCGCCAGGCTCAGACCCGGATCAACTGCCTCCAGGAATCTGGAAAATCGTGAGCGTCGCGGCGGTCGGATCTTTCATGGCGCAACTGGACGCCACGATCGTCAATGTGTCGCTCCCTGATCTCGTCGCGACCCTGCACGCGCCTTTTTCACACATTCAGTGGGTGGTCAGCGGCTATCTGCTGGCGCTCGCCCTGACGTTGCCGCTGAATGGATGGCTCGTAAGCCGCCTCGGGGGGCGAGCGGTCTATTTATGGTGCTTCGGTGCTTTCACGCTGACATCAGGCCTGTGCGCGCTGGCGTGGTCTGCGCCGTCCCTGATCGTATTCCGTCTGCTGCAAGGTATGGCGGGCGGTCTGCTTGCCCCTATGGCGCAGATGACGGTTGCTCGTGTCGCGGGCCGTCAGATGCCGAGGGTCGCGAGCGCAATGACGGCACCTGTTCTGCTCGCGCCGCTTCTTGGACCTGTCGTCGCCGGTGCCATTCTCTCCGTCGCGTCCTGGCGCTGGATCTTTCTTCTCAATGTGCCGGTCGGGCTTGCGGCTTTTGCCCTTGCCGTTCTATTTCTCCCTGACGATCGGCATGACGAACGCCCCCGTCCACTTGACCTGACAGGGCTCGGATTTCTCGCGCCCGCTCTCGTCTCGTTTCTCTACGGCATGGATCATGTCGCCCGGCCTTATGGACAGGCGACCTTGGGTGCGTCCATCGTGCTGTTCGTCCTGTATGTCCGATCCGCGCGACGCAAGGGCGATGACGCGCTGATCGACCTGCGCCTGCTGCGTGCGCCTGCCTTTTCGGTGTCGGCGATCATCATGTTTCTGACGAACGGGGTGTCGTTCGCTGGTCAGATGCTTCTACCCCTATGGCTGATCCACGCCTGCGGTGTCTCGTCCGAGCGGACGGGCCTGTTCATGGCACCCTTGGGTCTAGGGATGATGTGCGTCTATCCGCTCATTGGTCGTTTGAGTGACCGGTTTGACGCGCGCGATCTGACCGGTTGCGGTGCTCTTTTGTCCTTAGTCGGAACAGTGGTCTTGATGGTGCTCGCCTATAGCGGCCTAAACGTTGCCCTGCTGACCATAGCATTGTTATTGCGTGGCGGCGGCGGGGGTGCCGTCGGCATTCCGGCGATGAGCGCGGGATACGCTTCGATCGCCCGCGAGGATATCCCGATGGCGACGACCGCGCTGAACATCATGCAAAGGATTGGCGGGCCGACATTGATTACAGCATGCGCCACATTCCTTGGGTGGCAGCTTGCGACGGTCGGCCCGTCCCATGCCGGGTCGGAAGCTTATGCCGAAACATTTGCATTGCTCGCGTTATTCCATGGCGCTCTGTTGCTCGCCACGCGTTTTATCAAGCCTTCGAAAAGAAACGCCGGTTCGGACCGAACTGAAACTATCGGACATTGATACTCACCTGAGTGAATAAAAGTCACTCAGGCAAGCTTGAGCGCGTCGGTAATCTGAAAGCAAGGACGCGACGGATTGCCGTCATGGCCATGGCGAGAAAGCTCCTGATTGCGTTTTGGCGCTATGTGGAGGCCGGACCGATGCCGGAGGGTCTCGCATTCGGCACGGGAACGACCGCGGGATAGATAGACAGAATTGCCGCGGGCCGATCAGTCGCTGGCTGCGATACGGGGAACGCGACCGTCTTCTTCTTTGGTTGCGCTGTGCTACCGCGTTTCAGCCATCCCGCGCGCCCGAACTGAACCCGGTTGATAATGTCTGGCAGTTCCTACGCGCCAACTGGCTGTTCGATACCGTCTTCGACGGTCTCCGGGCATATCATCTATGCTTCCAGACCAGCCTGGAACAATCTCACTGCCGTGCCGGGGACCATCCGATCCATCCGTCTCACAACGTGGGCTTACATAGGTGCGTCTCTATAATCTTTGGCATTAACGGCGTCCTACACAAAAGAATTCACCAGCGCCGCCACCAGCCTCTTCGCCAGATGTAGCCGCGCGGAGTCCAGAACCAGCGGCCTGGCTCCCAGACATAGCCTCGGCGTGGCAAAGGCACCATCTCGTAGGGTGGCACCGGTGGTGGGGGGCGAATGATCGTGACGGGAGGCGGTGCAATCACGACAGGCGGAGGTGGCGGCGTGACCACGACTGGTGGCGGAATGACAACTGGTGGTCCAGCGTAAATCCATGGCCTGGCCTCCGCCGGAGCGGCGCTCAGCATGGTCGCGGCGAAAGCCGCGGCCAGCAACTTCCATCTGACGCTATCAGTCATTGTCCTGGTCCACTCTGAACACGCGATGATGCTTTATAGCACGATGCTCGTGAAATGGGATTGGGTCCGTCTTACCCGCGATGACGCGCGGGCAATGAAGGCGCGATAGAGGACGCCAAAACCTGCCTTTCTGCATTTTTGATGCCTCTTGACACCATGCACGGAGTTCCCAGATTGAATTTGCCGACCGCCGAAGGGGTCGGCAGACAGAACTATCAGTTTTGATCTTGTGTCCATGTTGCTCAAAGGAGGATATGGCTATGAGAGCCACCGTTGATTTTGCTCCCCTGTTCCGTTCGAGCGTGGGTTTTGACAGAATGCTCAACGCTCTCGATCTTGCCAGCAGGATCCCGACGGTCGATAACTGGCCGCCTTACGATATTATCAAGACTGGTGAGGATGATTACCGGATCGACATGGCGGTTGCCGGACTTGCCGAGAACGACCTTACGATCACACAGGAGCGCAATACTCTTGTCGTGACAGGACGAAAGGTACCGGAGCCGCAAAGTGCCGCCGAATATCTCCATCGGGGTATTGCGGGCAGAGAATTCGAACGCCGCTTCGATCTGGCCGAGCATATGAAAGTCACCGATGCGCACTTCGAGAACGGACTTCTGTCCATTACCCTGAAACGTGAGATACCCGAAGCGATGAAGCCGCGTCGTATCGCGATTACGTCCTCTACAATACGTGCGGAGGAAGCCGTGCCCCAGATCGAGGCGCGGAAAGAGGCAGCCTGATGGCGTGACGAAACCTCTCCCCCGGCCATTCATCCGGCCGGGGGAGAGTCTCGAAAGGTCATGAGCATGAAGAGGATGAAAATATTTCTGTCGTGCGCTGCTCTGGGGTTGTCTCTCCTGAGTCAGTCGGGTGCACATGCTGGTGATCTTGCCCAGGCGGCTGCAACATCGTTCGATGCGAGGGCGACTGAGGGACCGTCCACAGTCCCCAAAACCGGGGCTCGCGCTCATTACGAAGACGGCACAGGTGATATGCTTGTCGACAGCTTGAACGCAAGCCAGTTGGATCAGAACTACAAGGGGCCTGTCTATTATCCCGGACAACCCATTCCGCCGTTCCGGCCCATCGACGCAGATCATCTGGCGCCTTCAGGGCCAGAGACGACGAAGAACACGCCCTCATCGCACGGGACGTAATGGGGCTTTGAGTAAAGGCGGCGTTATAGACCGCCTTTACCTCGATTCTTCAGGATGAAGACCGTTCAGGCTCACAGCGGGCCGCAGGATTATCTTCGAGAGGCGCCTGTTCCCTGGCGTCGCGCGCGACACGCGCATCCTGCTCGCGAACCAGCCAGTAGACGATGCCCAGAGCCAGAACAGCCGCCGAGAGAGCGAACAGTTCCATGGCAGTCACATCATGCAGATCCAGCAGGATGAATTTGCGGGCAATCGCCAGGAGGGCGATCAGGACGATGGTTCTCACCCGGATAACGTTCTCATGCTGGGCAAGAACGACCAGCAGGGAGTGTTTGAACTCAAGAGCGATGATAACAGTAAAGATCGCGCCGAAAATCGCCTGGAAGATCGTCTGGTTGATCGGATCGATCCCGACATCGACGACCAGATGCCATACCGCGCCGATCAGATGAATCGTCGCGATGGCGGTTACCAGCATGATGAGCGCAATCAGGGTCAGAATGATCGCCTGTTCAAAACGCTCGTAGAATGTCAGGCCCCTGAACAGCTTGATGAGGCGGGACCAGTCCCTGCTCTGCCAGGAACGTTTCATGGAGAGGTCTTCCATAGCCGTTTTCCCATCTATGAATTGCGTTATAGTTCCCACGTCCTGGGTCTGGTTTTTCTTTTAGCGATGGAGAATGTCCCCATGCAGGACACGTTACGGATCATGGGCGCTCACCGCCCGTTCGAACCGCCTCCGCTTCCTTCTCGGGAGAAGGAACAGCGCCCGCGTCCGGCGCCTGACGAAGAGGAGTCGCCAATTGATCCGGACAAGGAAGGACTGGTCGAACCGCTCGATCCCTCGGATGTGGATGCGGACCCCCATGCGGATTGAATCAGTCTCCGGAAGGGCTTGTGGCCCTCCCGGCGCACATCCAGGTCAGAGCCGGTGTCAGCTGGGTTTCGAGGGCTCCCAACGACCAGCCCAGGGCCTTGGCCATGTGCGTGCGGTCAGCGACAGGCAGGAGTTTTCGGACCACGGCGACGGTCGTTGGTTCCGGGTCTGACGCGGTTCTCCAGCGAGAAACCCGATCGTAAACCCGGTGGTCAGCCGCCCGACGCATGAGGCCGTCATATCCCCGGCCTTTTTCCTCGTCGCCGAGATAGTCGGTCAGCAGGGCCGCCAGTTTTGTGCCGATCTGAACGGTCGGAAGCGACATAATCCTGTTCGGCCTGTCCGTGTGAAGAGTCATGATGCAGTCCTCAGGCCGGCGCGCGTGTCGCCCGATGTCAGAGCCGTCGCATCCAGAGGGCTGACGCTCAAGCCCGAAACAGTGGCGGTGACGTCGACATGCACGGACCCGAACAGATGGAGGAGGGCGCCCTGAGGCGTATAGGTGCCCTTGACGGCTGCCGAGGTCCGGCCGTCCATAAGGGGCGGGTCGACAAGGACCGGGCACCCGGTCTGCCGGCCCAACATCTCGATGGCGCGGGCCAGTGGCATGGATGGAATGTTCACCGGCTGCTTTTCTGTCTCGCACGACAGCACATCATGCGGCGCATGAGCTGATGTCGGCGAGGCCATTCCGACCAGCAGCATGAGGACGAGACCGACAGCGACGTGTGGTCTCTCCCTCTGCCGAAGGCGCCAAGGTTGCTTGGCCGTCTGTTCCGCTCGCTCCGTCTCTCCGGCGGAATGCGACCAAACTGGCCCCATCGTCACAAGTGAACGGGGCAAGGAGGGATGGTTATTCCAATAGTCCTGAAGCGCCTTCAGGTTGAGAAAATGGATAAAACTCGACATCTCCCTGTTCTCTCTGCTTTCGACCTCACCTTCAGAGACGCGGGGCCTCCGATGGAAGGCCCCGCTCCACCCTCTCATTCGTGCGGTCGTTCCAGAAAAGACGGCGTTTCCGCTCGGAGAAGGCGTTTCTGATCCGCCCGGCGCGTTCGGTGCCTTACGCCGCGACCGGAACTGGCGGTGCGGCTCTTGCCCGCAGGTGGAGACGGAACGCGAGATCAGAAGCCAGGGGATCACACCCGGCAGGGGCTACCGCGCCCGCCTGGACCAGACGTTCCAGCGTGGCGCGAAGTCTGATCCCCGGTATGCCGGTATGGGCCACCAGAGACGTCAGCGTCACGCCACGTCCGTCGTGACCGAGGCGGCGGAGCATGGAGAGGACACGCGGAGCCAGCGGATCGTCTCCGAAAAGGGGGTGCGTTACCATGATACGCCTCCCTCCAGTCGGTTGCGCCATCTCCGGGCGGCTGTGCGCAGGGAGCGGCGATAGCGGGAATAAAGTCCTTTCAGTGTCGACATCCACATCCTCCGATTAAAGCAACATGGACTTCAGTTGTCTGGCTCACAGAGCCTATGCCGGACCCGATGGCGTCCAGCGAAAGCAAGATTGGAAGAGATGCATGCCTCGTCAAGGGGGCACGAAATGCAGATTCTTTTTCACGAATAATTTTATTCTTTGTATTTGTGTTTATTTTCTGTAGCGGTATTGCGGACAGAAATTACATGGGTTTGTTGATTTCGACCCTGCGCCGAACATGCCCTCAACTGGACTTTATTGATGGGGTGGGATTGATCTGCTCCCGATGGTTGAACCGCCGGAAGGTAGGTTTCCAGCGAGATTTCGCTGTAACGGGCTGGATTTGTCACCGGTAATATGCAGCGAAGTCGGCGTTCTGTGGCTTGTCGCCCCATATGGACGGACGCGTTGTACAACACGTCCGCCCCCACAGCAGCCTTGGATATCGGCCCCTGGCCCCGGAAACAGCTACACTGCCATGGCTGGAATTTGGTGTTGAGAGCGCACCACTCAGCTGATCTTGCCGAGCCATACCCGCCATGTCCGAGACGTTCGCCTTTCTAACAATCAGACGGAAGAAACTAACCGCGGCTTTCGATGGGGGCCGCCTGACCTCGAACGGCGGCGTCATGCTGCTCGCAGCCGCCGAGAGTGGGAAAGTTGTCCCAAAAGCGGACATGAATCATCCGACGCTTTACCGGAAAAGGCGGATGGTCGAGCCCGACGATGTGCCCCGGGCAGTGGTCACCTATGGTTTCATCGCGAGAGATTTCGGCGGGCTCGAACTCGAGCCGCATCGGCATCGTAAGGGTCAGGTCGTGCTCGTCCAGAGCGGAGCGCTAAGCTGTGAAGTCGAAGGCGGCCTGTGGATCGTTCCACCGCGCAGTGCAGTCTGGATACCGGGCAACGCGCTGCATTCGATAAAGGTGAGCGGACCATTGGAGGGATATGGCGCCTTCGTCGATCCAGAATTCACCGCCGACCTCCCGCTACGCTGTTGCGCCGTATCGGTAACGCCATTGCTGCGTGAACTGCTGACCCGCGTAGCGCGTCTGCCAATACTCTACGAAGAAAACGGTGCGAATGCCCGCCTGCTCGCGGTACTGCTCGACGAGCTTGCTGCGGCGGAGATCGAGCACCTCCACCTACCGATGCCCGGCGACCCGCGACTCCGCCGGATTGTCGAAGACTTGATCGGCGCGCCAGCCGATCGGGGAACGACCGATTTCTGGGCGAAACGTGCGGGTCTCAGCGCGCGAACCATGGCCCGGGTCATCCGTCGTGAAACCGGGATGAGCTTCGGCGGCTGGCGGCAGCAGCTCGGCATCCTGCTTGCTGTTAAATGGCTCGCGGGGGGCGCATCGATCCAGCAGGTTGCGTATGATCTCGGATATGAAAGTGTGCCAAGCTTCGTGACGATGTTTCGCAAGGCTCTGGGGACTTCGCCTGGCCGCTACATGGCCGAACGCCACGCAGGCGCAAATCCCAAAGACTCCAACGGCTGACTGCGGCAGGCTGCCCAAGTTGGCCATTTCTGGGCGCAACGCGGTGTGGGGAAAATCAAGCTTGTTAATTCAAGCAATTGCGGATCGCGGTACCTGCTTTGTCGATGGGCGATCAGGCCGTTTCAAGATAGCCGAAGACCGCCCGCGGGACTCGTAGCACCAAACTCGATGCGTCCTGCTCGCCTTCGGCGCCAACGCCGTTCACGACTCCCTTGACGATCGCCAGCACATCACGCGAGGCCGCTTGAGAATCCGTCTGCGGATGAACATCCTCGCGCACTAGAATCTTCCCAAGCAGAGGCCTGAAGCGATCGTCCCGGCTACGCACGCTCGCATCAAACGGCAGACGCGATTCCTCGAAATCCTGCATCCGGGCGAGATCGGGGCAACGGAACTGATGCGCCACGGCCGCCTCGAACGGGCAGTCACCTTCCCGCACGACAAGAGCCCTGATCAGCGCGTCCTTGTCAGCTACGTATCGATAGAACGATCCGATACTGGCCCCGGCGCGCGGAGCGACCGTATTGGCCGTGAACCTGCATACCGCAGGTTATTGGAAGCATGCGGACGCCGATCGCCGTGACGGGAAGGCGACGGCCTGCTATAAGTGCAAATTTTTGGATGCGAGTTGCGCTACCAGATAGTCCAGCAGCACTCTGATCTTGCTGGCGAGGAGGCGCTGATGTGTCATCAACGCGTAAATTGGTCTGGGCGGCATTTCGCATTCGGGAAGTAAAATCCGCAGAACTCCTGATTCGACGTAATCATTAACGGCCCATGCCGGTGCCAGTGCGATCCCGGCTCCTGCGACAGCAGCCGCCACAACACCGTCCAACGTGTTCGTCCGCATGCGGACCTTAGGCCGTACGGTGACGGAGCGGCCAGCGCTGTTGAGAATCCAGGTCGCGGCGTTGGTGTAATGGCTGACAATCAACCCATCGTGCTCAGACAGATCTTCCACGCAGGAGGGCTGAGCGCGCTTCGAAAGGTATTCTGGCGAAGCGGCCAACACCCAACGAATGGCACCGAGCCGGCGCGCGATGATGTTCGAATCTGGCTGCTCTCCGACAACGACGGCAATGTCGATCCCTTCTTCCATCAGGTTGACGGGACGGTCGATCAACGAGACATCCAAAGTCAATTTGGGATATTGAACGAGGAAATCCGCGAGGAGCGGCAGCATGTGAACGCGGCCAAACAGGGTTGGCCCGGTAATCTGCAACCGGCCCACAGGCGCAGCATCCTCGGCAGTGAGTTCCGCCTCCATGTCATCGATTTCGGCGAGCAGCCGTTTCGCAGCGGCGTAATAACTCCGACCTGCATCGGTCAGCATCAAGGCGCGGGTCGAGCGCACCAGCAAACGGACTCCAAGGCGTTCTTCAAGCGCACTGAGATGCCTGCTTACAGATGGCAGTGACATGCTTTTGAGACGTGCCGCGCCTGAGAGGCTTCCCTGATCTACAGCGGCAACCAGAAGGGCCATTTCATCTCTACGATCGACCATCGCTCTGCGTCGGCTCCCATTCTTTCAAAGATGAAAGAGTATTTATCAATCCTGTCAATTCCTGAAAGAGAAACGGTGCATCATACTGCCGAGCATATTGGAAGCAATGGCAGGCCAGAGGGCATGCCGATGCGCGAAAACAGCCGGGCGACCCGCCGCGCGCCCGATTTAGTTCAGCATTAGACGGGTCTCGATATGCCATACCAACCAACCGACCAAGACTCCGCCGTTCAGTCCTTCGGGCCGGAAGAAGCCAAAGCCGCGCCAGAGCTTCGTCCCGTACTGTTGACAGTAATGGCCTTGGCTTGCGGGGTCTTCGTAGCCAATGTTTATTACAACCAGCCAATCTTCGAACTTTTGTTGCGCGCATACCCGAACGCGCCGAGTACTGTCGGCCTAATCCCGATGGCGACACAATTGGGCTTCGCCTGCGGGCTTTTTCTGTTAATCCCACTTGGAGACAGAATGGACCGCAGAAGGTTGATCCTTTGGCAAGCAGCGGCGCTTTGCATGGCCCTTATCTCTCTTGCCACCGCCCCGTACGCCTGGGTTGCCGTCATCGCGTCGGTGGCAGTCGGCATCACGGGCTCAGTTGCCCAACAGATTGTGCCGTTTGCGGCTGGGCTGGCAGCGCCTGATCGGCGGGGACAAGTGGTGGGCACGGTCATGAGCGGCGTGCTATGTGGGATCCTGCTGGGCCGGGCGGTTGGCGGATTTGCCGGCGGCCATTGGGGCTGGCGCGCCACTTTTGGCTTCGGTGCCACCCTCAGCGCTCTCATGTGGGTCGCGTTGTGGGTCTGGCTTCCGTCAAGTCGTCCCGAGACCCGTGATACTTATGCCGCGCTCATGAAGTCCCTGGCCGCGCTGTGGCGGGATGAGCCGCGGCTTCGCCGCGCGACCTGTATTCAGGCCGCGCTTTTTGGCTCGTTCATAGGGCTGTGGACGATCCTGTCACTACATATGCATGAAGCGTTCGGGCTGGGAGCACAGGCCGCAGGTCTCATGGGGATGGTAGGTGCAGCTGGCATCCTGATTGCCCCTTTAGCCGGACGCATTGCCGACCGTCGCGGCCCCTATGTGGTGATCGGTCTCGGTTGCCTGATCATGGCCCTGTCCTATGTCGTCATGGGTGTTTGGGGCAGCCTGATCGGCCTCGTCGTCGGAATCGTAGTGCTCGACCTCGGCGAACAAGCCGCGCTGATCTCGAACCAGCACGTGGTCTACACTCTGCGGCAGGACGCAAGGAGCCGGCTCAATACGATCTTTATGAGCGGCATGTTCGTTGGAGGTGCTGCAGGATCCTGGGCGGCCAGCCTCGCATGGCGAACGGGTGGATGGCCGACGGTTTGCACATTAGGCGGTATGTTCGCCCTCCTCGGGTTTGCCATTCATTTTTACGGGAGATTGGGTCAGGCAAGATGAACACGCAATAGCGTTCGGCGAGTGCGCGCCATTCTGGTGTCGCTCCGCTTCAGCCCTGCTCATTTCACGGTCAGCACGATCTTGCCCTGAATGTGACCTTCGGCCGCCCGCTCGTGCGCCTTACGGGCGTCGGTGAGCGGAAAAATGCTGTCGATCGCGACGCGGATCGTCGCGTCATTCAGCAAGCGGCCAACCTTTTCCAGTTGGGCGCCATTGGCACGGACCTGCGTCGTCGAGACGGTCACGCCGCGCTGCGCCGCCTCGTCGCCACCGGATGCGCCAAGACCGAAGATCGGGAACAGCGCGCCGCCGCGTTTGAGCGTTCGCAGGAAGCGGGCGGTTGTCGGTCCGCCGATCGCATCGACGACGAGATCGACGTCGTGCATCACCTCTTCGGGTGCAACCCTGGTATAGTCGATAAAGGCATCCGCCCCGAGATCGCGCAGGAAGGCTTCATGCCTGCCCGATGCAACCGCGGTCACATGCGCCCGCTTCCACTTTGCGATCTGAACCGCGAAATGGCCGACGCCCCCCGCCGCTCCGTTAACCAGAACAGTTTTGCCCTCAAGCGGAACCGGCATGTGCGGGGTGGATTGGAGGGGGTTGGGAGCATCATGGCCCTCCTCAATCAGGAACTGCCATGCCGTGAGCAAAGACATCGGTGCGGCGGCGGCATGAATATGATCGATCCCGGCCGGTTTGTGCGCGAGATCGGAGGATGGCACGCTGACATATTCGGCGTAGGCTTCCCCAAACCCACTGGGAAAGCGCACCATCGAATAGACTTCGTCTCCGATCGCGAACCCCGCGGCGTCTGGTGCCACGTCAGCCACCTGGCCAGAGATATCCGTTCCCAGGATCAGGGGAAAGTGCACCGGAGGGCGCCACTCCGGGGGCAATATCTTCAGCCCGTCGCGCAGGTACCAGTCGGGAGGATTGAGGCCGATCGCCTGGACACGCACAAGCACTTCGCCAGCTTTCATTGTGGGGCGCGGTGCATCTTCATATTGCAGCACGTTTGGGCCGCCGAACGCATGCTGCCGTATTGCCTTCATCGTGTATTCCGACATTGCGTAATCCTTATTTGACGACCGATCCCGGGCAGTGACGAGGGGCCTGTGAATCGGTTTGTTGGGCGCCATGATCTCCAGAGGAGAACATCGACGCGATTTAGGCCGACAACTAGACCGCACGGACCCGGTTGATAATGCCGGTCAGTGTCGCTTTAATAATGCCATGAAGGAACAGATAGGCTTGGACCGCCTGACCGGCCTGATCGCATTCGCGCGGGCCGGATCGATGGGCAGCTATACGGCCGCCGCACATGCTCTCTCCATTTCACCCTCGGCGGTCAGCAAGAGCGTTCAGCGGCTTGAACAGCGTTTGGGGGTGTCGCTTTTCACGCGAACTACACGCACCCTGACGTTAACGCCGGAGGGCCGTGACCTGCACGAGCGTGCGCTCAAGCTGCTGCGCGATGCCGAAGAAATCGAACAGGCCGCGATTGCGGCCCGGGCGGTGCCGTCAGGTACGCTGCGGATCGCAGCGCCGCTGCCGATTGGCATCCATCTGATCGGACCCGCCCTGCCTGCGTTTCGCAGGCGCTACCCCGACGTCATGGTCGATCTGCGACTCAGCGACCACATTGTCGACATCGTCGAGCAGGGTATCGACATCGCGGTGCGGATCGGGGTGCCCGCGGACTCGCGGCTCCTGTGGCGTCGACTGGCGTCCTACCGGCTCTGCGCCTTCGCTTCGCCCGCCTATCTGGCCGAGCACGGCACGCCGACGCATCCAGATGGCCTCAAGGAGCACGACACCGTCAATCTGCGTTACCAGAGCACAGGGCGCTCCTATCGCTGGCCGTTTCGGGTTGGCGACCGCGAGATCGAGATCGTCCCCTCATCGGGGATCATGGTGGACGCCAGCGAAGCGCTGGTCACGGCTGTCGCGGCCGGAGGCGGTATCGGAATGCTCGCGACATTCATTGCGGCGCCTTATGTGGCGCGTGGCGACTTGCTCCCGCTTCTGTCCGATTTCGCCGTGGACCGGACCAATATTGCGGCGCTCTGGCCTGAAAGTCGAAGGGGCTCTGTTGCACAATTCGTCCATTGTGCGTGCCGAAACCATTCAGGACTTTGTCTTACGTGACAGGCTGTGTGAGGGGGACCCCGAGCGCCGTGAAGCGATTGAGTATGGCAACACGCACGTGAAACTCTGCGATCTGACGATCGAAATCCCGAGCCATCAGCCGCTGCCCCAGCAGCTTGATGCAGTTCATTTTCGTCTCGACGCGGCTTCGCCTGTGGTATCCGCTCCACCATCGCCAGATGGTACGCCCAAAACGGTTTACCGCCCGCAAGGCTTCATTGCGGGCGATCGCTCCGGGCGAGGTGGGGCTCCATGGTTTTCCGTTCTTTCGAGGAGGAATGACAGCCTGGACCCCGCGTTCGGCAATGGTTTCATGACATCGTCTCGTGTCATAAGCCCCATCGGCCGTAACGCTGGCGATCTCCTCATCTTCGGGGATCTGAGCCAGAAGCGCTGGTAGGACCGGGGCATCACCGACATCGTTTCCCGTGATTTCAACGGCCCTGATTTCCAGAGACCCTTCGTCGACAGCAATATGAAGCTTACGCCATATCCTGTGTTTTGAAGCACCGTGCTTGCGGGCGTGCCATTCGCCTTCTCCCTCGACCTTGATCCCGGTGCTGTCGATCAGAAGATGGAGCGGCCCATCCGAACCGCGATATGCAATGTCGACTGTCAGGGATTTCTGCCGACGACTGAGCGTGCTGAAATCCGGCACTGACCAGGCAAGGCCTGCCAGGCGCAGGAGACCTTCAACAAACCCCGTCGTCTGTCGCAGGGCAAAACCGAACAGAACTTTCAGTGTCAGACAGGTCTGGATCGCCGCCGCGCTATAACTCTGCCGTCGTCCTCGCCGCCCCGTCGGCAGGCCTTCCCAGACCATCACAGGATCAAACCACACCGTCAGCGATCCGCGCTTTTTCAGGGACGCGTTGTAGGAACACCAGTTCGTCGTACGGTAGCGGGTGGGCTTCGACTTGCTCATGACACCCAGCTACCAGACTGGTTTCACGCCGTGAATCCGCTTCGACACCATTTGTGCAACAAAGCCATACGAGACGCCAAAGCGCTCCTCAATTACCTGCTTCAGATCAACGCGGCGCCAGCGGACCACGCCGTCCCGGTTTCGGTCAGGGCCTGTCATGATCAATGCCGAGAGTTCCGCCTGTTGATCCCCCGTCAGGCGGCAGACAGAGCCGTTTCGCCATTGATCCCGCAGGCCATCTGGCCCCAAAGCATTGAACCGGTGTACCCAGTCCCGCAGGGTCTGCCGGTCCATGCCACCAATCCGTGCCGCGTCCCCTCGGCTGACACCGTCCCGCACCGCAGCCAGTGACAAAAGGCGCCGTGCAACATTCGCCTCCCGTGCACGAGAGGCAAGCCGCCGAAGCGCCTCAGCAGTATAATCCGTCCGCAATGCAATCGCACCAGCCATCTCCGATCCTCCCTCACAAGACAGAATCAGAATAGGCCGGACACGTCACTTCACAGATGAGTCACACATAATAGCCGTTGGTATAATGTCCAGACAGACCACTATCACTCCCAACCACCGCCGAGCGCCTGGAACAGATCAATCTGCCGATCAACAAGTTCGATCCGGGCGGATGACAGGCGTGCCTGCGCGTCGGCGTAATTTGCTTGCGCGTTAAGGACGTCGAGGAATGGCGTGCGGCCGAAGCGTTGCAGTGTTTCGGCATCGGCGCTCGCCTTGCCAGCGGAGTTCGCCGCCCGCTCCAGGTCTCCCAGACGCTCACGTGTTTGCATGTAGACAGACAGGGCGGTCTCAGTCTGTTTTAATGCGAGTAGAATCGTTCCATCAAACGTGCCAAGCGCAGCACGGCCTTCTGCGCCGGCTTGCGCAATATGCGCGCGCGCCAAGACCCGATTAGGGAACGACCACGAGACCAATGGACCGACGCTCAAACCAAACGACGACAACGTCAGGGCGTGAGTGATCGACGTGGTGCTCCCCACCGAGCCGCCAAGGCTGACCTGGGGATAGAGATCGGCTTCGGCGACGCCGATGCCGGCTGTCGCTGCGGCGAAAAGGCGTTCTGCCTTTCTGATGTCGGGGCGACGCCTCAATAGCGCGGCTCCGTCGCCAACCGGCAGCGGGAGTGTAAGCGACGGAATAGTAGTGCATGCCTCCAGATCGCGCGGATAGTCCGATGGAATGCGCCCCATGACGGCGGCCAATGCGAATAACGCTGTTTTCTGATCAGCGAGGATGTCTGGAATGGCTGCTTTGCTGGCGAATGTTGCCGTCCGCGCGCGTTCACTATCAAAGCGCGTGCCGCGTCCCGCGCTGGCCATACGCAACGCGACATCAAGTGTCGCGCGTTGCACTGCCACAACGTGTCTCGCGGCGGCCAGCGCTACGCCATCAGCACAAACGCGAGCATAATTACGCGTGACAGTGGCAGCTACGATCACACGCACCTGGTCGCGTGCTGCCTGCGCCGCCTCTGACTGGTCGCGAGCCTCTTCGATTGCGCGACGGATGCCTCCCGCCAGATCGAGAGGATAACTGACGTTCATACCCAACGCGTAGCTGAAAGGCGCTGGCAGAAACCGGGTCGGACCTCCGATCCGCGAGCCAGTAGTTTGCCCACTGAGATCCGTGGTTACGGTGCGTGCTGCCTCTGCTTCGCGTACAAGCGCGTCAGCTCTCCCGAGATTGGCCTCTGCGGTGCGAAGATCAGTATTTGCAGTCAGTGCCTCGGCGACGAAGGCGTCGAGCCGGGCATCCTTATAAAGACGCCACCAATGCGGTGGCAGCGGCGCCGGGACCACGCCATCGTTCTTGTTGCCAAGCAGCGCTTGCGTCGCTCCAGGGCGATTGGCCATGGCCACCTCGGGAATACGATAATCCGGTCCAGTAACGCAGCCCGTCATCAGAAGCGCCATACATAGGGCAAAAACAGATCTCATAGGTGCCTCCCAACCACGCTCAAGGGTGTAGAGGGCAGGATTTCCACCGTCGCTGTTCGTCCTGCGATCAGCTTCGTGCCCGCTGGTACGCGGTCTATGTGCAGACGGACAGGAATGCGTTGAGCGAGCCGCACCCATGAGAATGTTGGCGCGACTTTAGGCAGAAGATTTCCGGTGTTGTCGCGCTGGTCGTCGGCGATTGCGGCGGCAATACTCTCGACATGACCGACAATATCGGCATCGTCTCCCATTAGATGGATGCGCGCGCGATCGCCGATGGAGACACTGCGCAGTTTGGTTTCTTCGAAATACCCTTCCACGCGCAATGTCTCGGCGTCCACCAGTGCCATGGCTTGGACGCCAACGGCCAGATAATCACCAGGATGAAGGTCGAGATTGGTGACGGTGCCCCCGACTGTTGCACGGATTTCAGTGCGCTGCATGTCGATCTGGGCCACGTCGCGGTCAGCGAGTGCGCGCGTCAGCGCTGCCTCCGCCGTTCGGACCTTTGCGATGTTCTGCTCGTGAGCCTCCGTCGCGACGAGATCGCGTAAGGCCAAGTCGCGTCGTTCCTCCTTGCGCGCCAGATCGAGTTGCGCCCTTGCCTCCGTTATGGCGGCTTCTGCACGTCCGAGCGCCGCGGCCCGACGCGGTCGATCAAGGACGATCAGGAGTTGTCCAGCGCGCACCACCTGATTGTCATGGACCAGAACCTGAGTGATGAGACCGCCAATATCGGTCGAAACCCGTACGACGTCAGTCCGTACGTGGCCATCACGGGTCCAGGGCGTGCGCTGATTGCGTTCCCACAGATGGAGCGCGACGGCAGCGGCGATGACGACGAGCCCAAGTGTCAAGACATGGCGGCCCAGAAAGGTGAGGAGGAATTT
This sequence comes from Acetobacter persici, assembly GCF_018256955.1. Taxonomy (NCBI): domain Bacteria; kingdom Pseudomonadati; phylum Pseudomonadota; class Alphaproteobacteria; order Acetobacterales; family Acetobacteraceae; genus Acetobacter; species Acetobacter persici. The sequence continues at coordinate 3,210 of NZ_JAERKU010000009.1, read as the reverse complement.
CATGGGAGGGATCCGATGGTGGAGAGACCCTGCGCGAGCAGGCTGAACAGAATGGTGAAGACGGCAAATTCGACGAGCGGCCGGATAGAAAACACTCTCCACGCGCCGAGGACGGTGAGCAGACGTAGCAACGCAACGGTGGTTACCAAGGCGATGAAGGCGCCTCCCAACAAGCCGGGAACAAAGACGCCACTGATGCAGAGGTCCGGAATCATGCTCTGGCCTCGCTGTTTTGGACGGAAGAAAGCGCGAAACGCAGGTCGATGAGTGGATCAAGCAGGTGACGGTGCGCGCCCGTCCCGACGACCATGAGCGCGATCAACTCTTCAACCTGCGCGTTCAGTTCGTCGACCGATGGTGAACCTCTGTCGAAATGGTGCGCGAGATCGAGCAGCAGCACCTGGATGACACTGAGGGGCTCACTTTCCAACTGGTCGAATTGCTCGCGAAGACGGCTCACTGCGTGACCGATGCGAAGGTCACGAATGATCATGTCGATCGTCTCCGTTGTCGGCCGCGCAGAGAGACTTAGACGGGGTCGCAGCAGGGCGATGCGATCGATTGTCAGATTGGTCCAGATGGCTTCGGCGGAAACCCTGCTTCGGAGGCGATAGGCCGCGTCTCGACGGCCGAGCCGCAGCAAGCGGTTGATCGCGGTATCTGGGGAGACGGTCTGGAACAACGTCATAGTTGCTGCTCCGAAGCCGACCCCCATCAACAGCGCGATGCTACTATTGATGGCCTCAGCGAAGTCTCCGCCATAAACAGGCCCCAACCCGACGAGGATCGGGACAGTCAGCGTGATGCCAAGCGCCATGAAGGCGGTCGACGGCCGAGCCTGCAACGATCCTCCGAACAGAAACGCCGGTGCGAGGACCGCGATCAACACCCAGAATTCGAAGACACGCGGCAGGACGGTAAAGCTGTAGATCAGGCTGATCGCGATGCCATAGACTGAGCCAAGCATGTATTTTCGGACATAGGGCACCGGTGCGTCCACATTGCCGAATAGCGCACAGGTGACACCCAAAACTGATACGGCCAGCCCTCCATCGGGCCACGCAGACCAAATCCAAAAAAAGCAGCCGAGGAGGATCCCCAAAGCGGCACCCAGACCTGCCCGCGCCGCCATCATCGGATCGCGGTGGAAGACATAGCCAGTCGTTTTCCCATCGCCGTGGAATGGCTCTGTCGCACACTCTGCTGCGCTGGCTTCGGCGCCGAGCCGTTCAATATCGTGAAGGAGGCCGACAAGCTCGGCGAGATGACGGGCGATGTTGGCGACAAGGCCATCGATCAAGGTGGCGTCATCGGCATGGTCGAGCGAACGGGCACTCTGGAACAATCTGTGTGCTTCTGTTCCGCGATCATTCGGCGTGTCCAGAGTGATCCATCTGCGAACTCTGTATAAAAGCTGCGCTAACTCCTCAGGCATTCCAGGCGCATGAATGAGGGCAATCCGTTTTTCAACATCGGCAAGGAGCAACAACAGGTGAGCCAGACGATCATGTAAAGCGCGCAACGTTAAGCGGCTTAGACGTGTTGTAATCGGATCATAAGGAAGGTGTGTCGCCAGTCCCCTGAGCGCGAGCAGGTCCAGAGCCATTCGGTAGCGATCATCGCGGCATGAGCTTTCCGAGACATTGTTCAATACGTCGCAGGCCAGTTTTCGGGCATCATGCAGCGTTGCTGTCAGCTTGGCCTGAAACTGGCCGATCATCGGCCGGGGGACCACATAGCGATGGATCACCACAGCACACACAATGCCCAGTGCGATCTCCTGTACGCGCACGATGGCGGTGTCGAAGACTGCGCCAGGCGCCGCAACTGCAGGAAAGCCGATCAGGCTGGTGGTGTAGCCGGACAGCACGAAGGCATAAGAGCGCGGCGTGCGGTCGAGTAGCGACAAAAATAGACCGAGACCGATCCATCCTGCGAGCACCGCACTGCACACCACTGGCTCGTTGGCGAAGGTCGGAACGATTGTGACGGTCGCGAGCGCCCCGGCCAGAGTGCCCATCAGACGGTAGAGACCACGACTGAGCGAGGCGCCCCCCGTGGGTTGCGACACGAGATAAACGGTGACGATCGCCCAGGCAGGGCGCGGCAATCCAATGCGAAGCGCTATGAAATAAGCCAGCATCGCGGCAGCGAAACTCTTGGCGGAAAAGAGCAGTGCTTCACCGTCCGCCCTGAGGGTTGGGTTACGAAGCAGGGCGATGAGTTGCGGCAGAATCAACGCGGGTCTGATCCACCCGTCCTGCCAGAAAGGCCTGAATGTCATGCCTTGTTGATAATAAGTTGCAACAACTGGGTAAATTAGGTATCCAGACAATCAATCACTGAAAGCTGCCAATCCGATGTCGTACCGCTCCTCAGCTATCGCTTCCGTGGACCCGGACACTTCGGATGCAACCGCAATCGCCCACAGGCTCGATTTTGCTGATCATGCATCCGAAGTGCCGACGCACATCCATCGAAAAGGACAGCTGATTCTGGCATCTTATGGCGCCGTTACCTGCATCGCCGCTCAAAACGTATGGATCGTTCCCCCGAACTCCGGGATCTGGATTCCGGGCGGGGTGCCGCATAGTGCCCGGGCGACTGCGAACGCACGGGTCGATTATCTCTTCGTTGAAAGTGGTGCGAGTAGCCTCCCCGATCATTGCTGTGCGCTGGAGATCACGCCGATGATCCGGACGATGATTGATCGTCTGGCTGCTGAGCCGAAAGATTATCTTCCAGATAGTCATGCCGCCCGACTGGCGCGCGTAATGCTCGACGAATTGGCCGACATGCCACGACAGGGTCTTAACCTGCCCGTATCAGAGCATACCAAAATTCGTACCATTGCTGATGCGCTGACAGCCAGGCCATCAGATCGCAGTACAGTTGCCGACTGGGCGCAACGTGTTGCGATGAGCGAACGATCTCTGGCCAGACTGATGGTTCAGGAAACCGGGTTGACATTTGGTCGTTGGCGACAACAGCTTCATCTTGTCGTCGCGCTCCGTGAACTGGCGAGTGGCACGAGCGTGCAGCGGGTCGCGGCCATACTCGGTTATGAGTCCGTCAATGCGTTTATTACGATGTTTCGAAAGGCTGTTGGCAGTACGCCCTCGCGGTATTTGCCTAGGCTCAGGACTCATAGCCAGAAGATGACGGTTGCGGCGAGACAGATTGCCGAGAAGAAGACGGTCGGGCATCTGT
>NZ_JAERKU010000008.1:0-129962 GCF_018256955.1 Acetobacter persici | reverse complement strand
CCTCCGGCGCCGGCGGTGGGGGCACGGGCGGGGGCGGAGGGGGCGGCGGAGGCGCTTCCTCATTCGGGGCGGCCTTCGGCGGCTCCGGAGCAGGAGGGGCCTCATTCGGCACAGGGGCCGGAGCAGGTGCGGGCTTGGGGGAAGGCTGGCTGGCTTTGGCCGGAGATCCACCGGAATCTTCCGGGGCCTCAAACTGCATTTCCACCACCGGAGGGGGTTCTTCCTCCGGTTTAGGTGGCGGCAGAGAAATCAGCAGGGCCAGCAGGAACGCGATATGCGCTCCACCGGACAGATAGAGGCAACGCCTCAGCACAGTCTGTTCGGAACGGCGTGGCCGAACCATGAATTTTCTCCGCCTTCTCTGCGCTGGAGAGAATGAGTTAGTGGCCGCTGCTGGCGGGTTGTTGCGCCAGCAATGCCACATGAGTAAAGCCGCCTTCTGTCACCTGCCCCATAACCTGCATCACACGGCCATAATCAATATGGGCATCACCGCGCACAAAAATGCGGTGGGACGGGTCATTGTTGGAAGCAGCTTTAAGCTGGGCAACAAGCTGTTCGGGCGAGACCTCGGAATCTCCCAGATACAGGCTGCCATCCGCGCGAATGGACACGGTGATGGGCTTTGTATCCGAATTGACAGGCTTGGCGTCTGTCTTGGGCAGATCCACGTTTACGCCGCTGGTCAGCATGGGGGATGTGACCATGAAGATAATCAGCAGAACCAGCATGACATCCACCATCGGCGTCACGTTGATCTCGGCCATCGGGCGCCTGCGGCGGCGCCCGCTCCCTCCGGACGGCATGCCCATGGTTCAGGCCCTTTCTTCGGACTGGCGGGACAGAATGGCCGCAAACTCGGTGCCAAAGCCCTCCAGCCGGTCCTGAAACAGGTCCAGACTGTTGCTGATCACGTTATAGGCCACATAAGACGGCACAGCCGTCAGCAGGCCAATAGCGGTTGCAAACAGCGCTTCAGAAATACCGGGGGCCACAACGCTCAGATTGGTGTTGTGCATGGCGGCAATGGCGCTGAAGGAGTGCATGATGCCCCAGACGGTACCAAACAGACCCACAAACGGGGCTACCGGGCCAACTGTTGCCAGAAACACCACCCAGCGGCGCAGACGGTCCATTTCCCGCGTGACCGTAATGCCAATGGCGCGGTCCACACGTTCCTTCACGCCACCGCGCACCAGATCCACACCGGGGATACGGGCAGACCGGCGCCATTCCCCCATGGCAGCGCCAAAAACGGCGGCCAGCGGATGCACCGGCTTGGCGCCATCGCTCTCGTACAGATCATCCAGACTGCCGCCGGACCAGAAGCGGTCCTCAAAGGCGGAGGCCTGTTTGTTGATCCGCCGCAGCGTCACAATTTTATCAAAAATAATGGCCCAGACCATCACACTACAGAACACCAGTCCAAGCATGACCAGTTTGACCATCAGCGAGGCATTCATAAACAAGCCCCACACCGACAGGTCTCCCGCCGCTGCTACGCCGAGATTTGCCGCGTCAACCGCACGATCCAAAAACGCCTCCTGCCTCTAGCACCCGTCCCGGGTCACCTGCCTGCGACTCGGGCTTTGCTCCACGCATCCCGGTCGTGCCGTTTTTTACTGTCTTCCGCGCAAAAGCAGAAGAGGCCGTCTAGACCTCAGCCGCAAGTCCTCGCAAAAGATCACGCCATAATGGCGGGAATCGGGCAGGACGACCATCTTCTGCCCGCACGCAGGCCAGTCTGACATCCACACGGGCACAAAAAACGTCCCCACGCGTAAAAATCTGCTCCAGACGGCAGCTTGCCGCCCCTTCTTCCAGCAGGCGGGTGGTGATGGTCACCACATCATCCAGCCGGAGCGGCACGCGGTAGTTCAGGGTTGCGTCATGCACCACAAACACCAGCCCGTAATCGCTCAGCAGGGAGGCCGCTGGCATCCCGAGGCTGCGGATGGCTTCCGTTCTGGCCCGCTCGGCAAACGCCAGATACCGGGCATGGTAAACAATGCCCCCGGCGTCCGTATCCTCATAATAAATGCGGAAATCTATGGCGTGTGTTGTCATGTGCCATCCTCTTCGTCAGGCAAAAGGTCCATCTGGGCGGAACGTGGCTCATCGGGTTGCGCAGGCGGCGTCAGCCCGAGGTGACGCCAGCCGCGTTCCCCCAGCACGCGCCCCCGGCTGGTACGCAGGACCAGCCCTTCCTGAATCAGATATGGCTCAATAACATCTTCCAGCGTATCCCGCGCTTCCGCCAGAGCGGCGGCGAGGGTTTCCACCCCTACCGGGCCGCCATGATGATACTCCGCAATACGCCGCAGATAGCGCCTGTCCATGGCGTCCAGCCCCAACGCGTCCACTTCCAGACGGCTCAGGGCGGCATCCGCCACGTCGCGGCTGACGGGCGCCCCGCCAGGAGCAATGACCGCCGCAAAATCCCGCACCCGGCGCAGCAGGCGGCCCGCAATACGGGGCGTGCCGCGTGAGCGGCGGGCAATTTCCTCAGCCCCCGCCTCGGTCAGATTAAAGCCGAGCTTCTCAGCTCCCCGCGCCACAATGGCCCGCAGTTCCTCCGGCGTGTAGAACACCAGCCGCAGCGGAATCCCAAACCGGTCCCGCAGAGGGGTGGCCAGCAGACCGGCGCGGGTTGTGGCCGCCACAAGGGTAAAGGGGGGCAGGTCAATCCGCACGGACCGCGCCGCCGGGCCTTCCCCAATAATCAGATCAAGCTGGAAATCCTCCATTGCCGGATAGAGAATTTCCTCAATGGCGGGCTGGAGACGGTGGATTTCATCAATAAACAGCACATCACGCGGCTGAAGATTGGTGAGAATGGCCGCAAGATCCCCCGCCCGCTGGATCACCGGCCCGGATGTGGCCCGAAACCCCACCCCCAGTTCACGCGAGACAATCTGCGCCAGCGTGGTTTTGCCCAGACCCGGCGGCCCGTGCAGCAGCACATGGTCCAGCGCCTCACCCCGCTGACGGGCTGCGGCGATAAAAATCGATAAGTTTTCCCGGCTGGCTTTCTGCCCGGTAAAATCGGCCAGCGTTTGCGGGCGGAGAGAGGCTTCCCCGCCATCCTCATCCCGTCGGGCGGCGTCAATTTCCCGCTCCGGGGTAAACGCCCCGCTCATCGGGCCAGAGCTTTCAGACTATCCCGCAGCACGGAATCCAGAGAGGCCTCAGGCCCCTGCTCATCCAGCAGCCGCCGGATCACAGGGGCGGCTTCCGAGCGACGGAAACCCAGCCCCGCCAGCGCCAGCAGCGCATCGGCCTCAATCCCGCCACCGGGTGTGGCACTGGCAGGCACCACAATCCCCCCGCCACCACCGGGCATTTTGCCCGCCCGGTCCCGCAGTTCCGTCAGAATACGTTCTGCCAGACGGCCACCCACACCGGGCGCGCGGGTCAGCGTCGCTTTGTCGGATGTTGTCAGGGCTGCGACCAGTTCCCCCGGTGAGAGAGTGGACAACATACCCAGCGCCACTTTTGCGCCCACACCCTGCACGCTTGTCAGCAGGCGGAACCATTCGCGTTCCGCGCTTTCCGCAAAGCCGTAGAGCAGAATAGCATCTTCCCGCACCACGGTTTCAATCAGAACGCGGGCTTTTTCAGGCGGGTTTGGCAAAGCGGCCAGCGTGCGGGTAGATGCCGCCACCAGATAACCGACGCCGTTCACGTCGATCACGCAGCTCCCCAGCTCCATCTGAATGACCAGTCCGCTCAGAAACGCAATCATGCCATTCTTACCCCGGCTGCAATATGGCGGGCACTGGCCCGGTGGTGTGCATGGCAAATCGCAATTGCCAGTGCATCTGACGCATCGGCCCGTGCCACCTTAACCCCCGGCAGGAGGCGGCGCACCATCATTTCAACCTGATCCTTATCGGCAGAGCCGGTGCCAACAACAGCTTTCTTGACCGCCAGCGCGCCATATTCCGCAACATGCAGCCCGGCAAGAGCCGGGGCCAGCAAGGCAACGCCACGGGCATAACCCAGCTTGAGCGTCGCTGTGCCGTTGCGGTTGACGTACGTCTCCTCCACTGCGGCTTCCGCCGGGCTGAGACGATCAATCAGGAGTGTGAGATTTTCATGCAGGACTTTCAGCCGGTCTGGCACGCTGTCCGCACTGTTGGTTGCAATCACGCCGTTTTCAACGTGACGCAACCGGTTGCCCTCAACATCAATCACACCCCAGCCTGTAAAGCGCAGGCCGGGGTCAATGCCGAGCAGGCGTACCACTGTCAGGCTGACAGCTTTTCGGCAAGCTCGTCGGACAGATCAAAGTTGGCATAGACGTTCTGCACGTCGTCATGATCTTCCAGCACGTCCAGCAGCTTGAACAGGGTGCGGGCCTTTTCTTCATCAAGGCTGACCGTGTTTTCCGGGCGCCAGTCCAGCTTGGCGCTTTCCGGCTCGCCAAAGCGGGTTTCCAGAGAATCCCGCACCGTGAAGAAGGCTTCCACCTCGCAGGTGATTTCATGCGCTGTCTCGGTAGAGACCGCATTTTCCGCCCCGGCTTCAATCGCGGCTTCCAGCATATCGTCTTCAGACGCTACGGAAAGCGGATACGTGATCACACCAAGACGACGGAACATGAAGGACACGGAATTGGTTTCCCCCAGAGACCCGCCATACTTGGAGAAAGCGGCCCGCACGTCAGACGCGGTGCGGTTGCGGTTGTCGGTCAGACCTTCCACAATTACCGCAACGCCAGCCGGGCCGTAGCCTTCATACCGCACTTCAATATAGTCATCACCCGCCGCAGCGCCGGAGGCCTTTTTGATGGCGCGGTCAATGGTGTCCTTGGGCATGTTGACATCACGGGCCGCCGTCATGGCGGACCGCAGGCGCGGGTTGGCGGCCGGGTCAGGCAGGCCGGAGCGTGCGGCAACCGTCAGTTCGCGGATAATCTTGGCAAACTGCTTGGCCCGCTTGGCGTCCTGCGCGCCTTTGCGATGCATAATGTTCTTAAATTGGGAATGACCCGCCATCTTCTCTTACCCTGTCCGTCGGCCCCGGCGCGTCTTAAACCAGACGGCCGTGGCAATGCTTGTATTTATTCCCTGACCCGCACGGGCACGGTGCGTTGCGCGGTGTTTCCCCCCAGCTTGAAGGGTCATCCGGCATAATGGCGCTTCCCCCGATGGGTGTTGCCATTTCCGGTGCGGCTCCGGGGGAAAGACCGGGGCCGGGTTCAGATGCAAAGCCCGGAATTTCCGGGCTGGCATGGATTTCAGCCGTGTTGGCAAACGGGTCCACTGTTTCCTGCGGGGCCACTTCAACCCGCGCCATCAGAGAGACAACGCGCTCACGCATTTCTTCCAGCATGATGGTAAAGAGCTGGAAGGCCTCATGCTTATATTCGTTCAGCGGGTCTTTCTGGCCATAAGCCCGCAGGCCAATCCCCTGACGCAACTGGTCCAGCGCATGCAGATGCTCTTTCCAGACGCCATCATAGGTGGTCATCAGCACCTGTTTTTCAATAAAGCGCATCAGATCCGGGCCAAGGTTGGCAGCACGGGCAGCCTGCGCCTGTGTGGCGGCCTGACTGATCCGGTTGGCCACTTCCTCAGCGTCCATCCCGTCTTCTTTCGCCCAGTCCGCAATCGGCAGATCCAGCGCCAGAGACTCCTGAACAGCCTTGGTCAGTCCTTCAACATTCCACTGTTCAGCAAAGGATTTTTCGGGGATATGGCGGGCCACCATGGCGTCCACCACATCTTCCCGCGCTTCATTCACAATACCGGAGACATCTTCCGTCGCCATGTATTCCCGGCGCTGCGCGTAAACTTCCTTGCGCTGGTCATTCATCACGTCATCATATTTGAGCGTGTTTTTGCGCATGTCGAAGTTGCGGGCTTCAACCTTTTTCTGCGCCCGCTCCAGTGCCTTGCTCAGCCAGGGGTGCACAATGGCTTCCCCTTCCTTCATGCCCATTTTCTGGAACATGCCGCCCATACGGTCAGACCCGAAAATCCGCATCAGGTCATCTTGCAGGGAGATAAAGAAGTGGGAGTTGCCGGGGTCACCCTGACGCCCCGCACGACCGCGCAGCTGGTTATCGATCCGGCGGCTTTCATGCCGCTCGGTGCCAATCACAAACAGGCCGCCCGCAGCTTTGACAATATCATGGTCGCGCGCCACACGGTCCCGGATGGCCTGCTCGGCGGCATCCCGTTCCGGCCCCTCTTCCACGCCGCCCAGTTCCTGCGCGATCAGCATTTCCACGTTGCCGCCCAGCTTAATGTCCGTCCCACGGCCTGCCATGTTGGTGGCAATGGTAATGGCGCCGGGGGAACCGGCCTGTGCTACAATCTTCGCTTCCATTTCATGGAAACGGGCGTTCAGCACATTGTGGGGGATGCCTTCCTGCTTCAGCAGGTCAGACAGCGCCTCACTTTTTTCAATGGACGTGGTGCCCACCAGAATAGGCTGGCCGCGCTCATGCACCGTGTTGATCAGCTTGACGACCGCCGCGAATTTCTCGGCTTCCGTCAGATAGATTTCGTCGTCTTCGTCCTTACGGGCCACCGGGCGGTTGGTGGGAATTTCCACCACATCCAGCTTGTAGATTTCCGCAAATTCATCGGCTTCGGTCATGGCCGTGCCGGTCATGCCGGAGAGTTTGGGGTAAAGCCGGAAGAAATTCTGGAAGGTGATGGAGGCGAGGGTCTGGTTTTCCTGCTGAACCTCGACATGCTCCTTGGCTTCCAGCGCCTGATGCAGACCATCGGAATAGCGGCGGCCATCCATCATACGGCCGGTGAATTCGTCAATAATAACGACTTTCCCGCCCCGCACGATGTAGTCCACATCCCGTGAGAACAGCGTATGCGCCCGCAGGGACTGCTGCACGTGATGCACCACAGCCACATGATGCAGGTCATACAGCCCGCCTTCATCCAGCACGCCTGCGGTGCGCAGCAGGTCTTCCACCTTATCGGACCCGACATCCGTCAGCACAACGCTGCGGAACTTCTCGTCCTTGTCAAAGGTCGCAGGGTCCTGCACCAGCTGCACGACCACTTCATCCACAGAGCGGTAGAGATCAGAACTGTCTTCCGCCGGACCGGAGATGATCAGCGGAGTCCGGGCCTCGTCAATCAGGATGGAGTCCACTTCATCCACAATGGCGTGGTAGAAGGGGCGCTGGACCATCTCTTCCAGGCGATATTTCATGTTATCGCGCAGGTAATCGAAGCCGAATTCGTTATTGGTGCCGTAGGTGATATCAGCGGCGTAGGCTTCCCGCCGGGCTTCATCAGGCATGTTGGGCACGATGGTGCCGGTGGTCAGGCCCAGAAAATGATACAGTCGCCCCATCTCGGCGGCGTCACGCGCTGCGAGATAATCATTCACCGTCACCACATGCACGCCTTTCCCGGCGAGCGCGCTGAGATAGACGGCCAGGGTTGCGACCAGTGTCTTCCCCTCACCCGTGCGCATTTCGGCAATCCTGCCGGAATGCATCACCATGCCGCCAATAAGCTGCACATCAAAGTGGCGCATGCCCAGCACACGGCGGGCCGCCTCCCGCGTGACCGCAAAGGCCTCGGGCAGAAGGTCATCCAGCGTGGCACCTTTGGCCAGCCTTTCCCGGAATTCCACGGTTTTGGCGGCCAGAGCAGCGTCATCCAGCGCCTGCATCCGGGGTTCCAGGGCGTTGATTTCCGGCACGCGGCGCTGGAACATCTTGAGCGTCCGGTCATTGGCTGTGCCGAACAGGGCGCGGACGAAGCTTGCGAGCATGAAGACCTTTCCGGAACAATGCGTGCTCTCTCCTGCCTTCACTCCGGAACCAGACCGGCGAAAACATGAGCAGAACATCAGCATGGAGTGGCTCGGCTGCAAAATAGGACCCGGACCCGCTCCGGTCAACCAATCAGCCTTGTTTCTTCCGTTCGGGGTGGTCAGAGGGCTTGCAGGGCAGAATAGGCTCCTTCATAGATGATTGAGCAATTTTCCTTTGTTTAGGGTTTGTCCACATGCGTTTTTCCACCAAGGCCTCAGCTCTTGCAGCCACGGCCCTGATTGCCTCAGCCGTTCTTTCTGCACCCTCTTTTGCTGCTCCGGCTCCCGCAGCAGCTCCGGCACCGCAGGCCGCAGCCCCCGCAGCGCCCCCGGCAGACCCGAAGGCAGTTGTCGCGACAGTCAACGGTGAGAAAATCACGGTTGCGGACGTGCAGGACGCGGTTGGCAACATGCCCGACCAGATGCGCCAGCTCCCCCCCAACGTCATCTACCCGATGCTGATCAACCAGCTGGCGGACCAGAAAGCCATCCAGATTGCCGCCCACAAGGATGGTCTGGAAAAATCTCCTGACGTGAAAAAAGCCATGGATGCCGCTGCCACCAACGCGCTGCAGAACGCCTGGCTCTCCCGCGAGGTGATGCCGCACCTGACCGACGCTGAAGTGCAGGCTTATTACCAGCAGAACTACGCTGGCAAACCGGCTGAGCAGGAAGTGCACGCCCGCCATATTCTGGTGAAAACGGAAGCCGAAGCGCAGGACGTCATCAAGAAGCTCAAGGCGGGTGAAGACTTCGCCAAGCTGGCCGCTCAGGTCTCCACCGATACCGGAAGCGCCAAGCAGAATGGCGGGGATCTCGGCTGGTTCAAAAAAGGTGACATGATCCCGGCGTTCTCTGATGCCGCATTCGCCATGAAGAAGGGTGAAATCAGCAGCACCCCGGTCAAGAGCCAGTATGGCTTCCACGTCATTCAGGTTCTGGACACCCGCACGGACCCGATCCCGTCTCTGGATTCCGTCAAGGGCAAGATCCGTCAGGCTCTGATCCAGAAATACGTGCGTGACGCCGTTGCCAAGGCAACCGCCGGTGTGAAAATCGTGCGCTTTGACCCCACCACAGGCAAGCCGCTGCCGGATGCCCCCGCACCCGCAGCAGCCCCTGCAAAAAAATAATTTCTACGTCTGACTGACCAGCCCCCGCCAGCCTGTGCTGGCGGGGTTTGCCGCTTCCAAGGACTTCCGCGTTATGGCGCACGCTCTTCCCGTCTCCCCCCTCGCTCTGCCTCTTCCGGAACTGAAGGAGGTGCGCGGGGTGCGTCTTGGCGCGGCGGAAGCCGGTATTCGTTATAAACGCCGGACTGACCTCGTTCTGGCCGAATTTGTACCCGGCACCACGGTAGCCGGTGTTTTTACACGCTCCAAATGCCCCGGTGCCCCGGTTGACTGGTGCCGCGATATCCTCCCCACGGGGGAAGCCCGCGCCCTTGTGGTCAATGCCGGGAACGCCAACGTCTTCACCGGCCGGGCAGGGCGTGAAACCTGTAAAGCCACAGCCGAGGCCACGGCTCTGCTGGCGGGCTGCACCCCGCAGGCCGTCTATCTGGCCTCCACCGGCGTCATTGGGGAAATCCTGCCGCATGAGCGCATGACGGCGGCCCTCCCGGCCCTGCATGAGGCTCTGTCCGCTACCGGGTGGGAAGCCGCGGCCCGTGGTATCATGACCACGGACACCTTCCCCAAAGCGGCCGTCCGCACCGCAAAACTCAACGGCACGGATGTTCTTATTCAGGGCATTGCCAAAGGCAGCGGCATGGTCGCACCGGACATGGCCACCATGCTGGCTTTTGTTGCGACCGATGCCGCCCTCCCGGCCCCTGTGCTACAGGCCCTGCTCTCTCAGGGTGTTAAGACGACCTTCAATTGCATCACGGTTGATTCGGACACTTCCACCTCGGATATGGTGCTGCTGTTTGCCACCGGCGCCGCCGGGAATGATGAATTATCCGCCAGCACACAGGCCAATGCTGAAGCCCTGACGGACTTCCGCGAGGCTCTGCAGGGCGTGCTGCATGATCTGGCCCAGCTTGTGATCCGGGACGGAGAAGGCGCCACCAAGCTCATGACCATCAGCGTGAGCGGTGCCGTCTCGGACGACTCCGCATGGCGCGTCGCTATGGCGATCGGGAACTCCCCGCTGGTAAAAACCGCCGTCGCGGGGGAAGACGCCAACTGGGGCCGCATTGTCATGGCCGTTGGTAAATGTGGGGAACCTGCGGACCGGGACACGCTCTCCGTTTCCATCGGCGGCGTCTGCATTGCGCGTGACGGCACGGTTGTGCCCGGCTATGATGAAACACCGGTTGTCGCCCACATGAAGGGCCATGAGATCGACATCGCTGTGGATCTTGGCCTTGGGAACGGCACCGCCCGTGCGTGGAGCTGTGACCTGACCCACGGTTACATCGATATCAACGGATCCTACCGGAGCTGATTACGCTTTAAGGAACAGAGCTGATGTCCTCTTCCGCTTTTCCTCCCGGCTGGGGGCAACCATCCGGCACACAGGCCGGGGCTAGCTTTGCCACAGCGGGGGATGGCCGCCCTGTCTGGATTTATGCCGGGTTCTGGTGGCGCGTCTGGGCGTTCCTGATTGACAGCATCATTCTCACAACCGTGGATACCGTGCTGGGCTATTTCATCCTGCCGGACTTCAGGGTGAAGTGGGAGGAACTGCCTGTTCCGGACAGCACCGGCCAGACGGTCGATGTGGTGGATATCGCGCAGCGCGTGCAGCCCGACACCATTTCCGTCCTGATCCCGCATATTCAGGTCGGCAACTGGCACCTGCCGGGCCTGCTGATGGCGCTGGTGCCCGCGCTGTATTTCATCCTGTTTGAATCCTCCCGCTTCCGCGCCACACCGGGCAAGCGGCTCTGCCAGCTTGAAGTCACCACGCTTCAGGGTGACCGGATCTCTATTGGTCGGGCGACTGTGCGTTTCCTGATCAAGGCGCTTATTTCCTTCCCCATCCTCCATATTGGTGTGCTGATGGTGGCCTTTACGCGCCACAAGCAGGGACTGCATGACCTGATTGCCGGAACGCTGGTCCTGCGTGCGGAAAACAGCCAGATCGTCACGTTCGACCGCCGGATGTAAGCTCCCCGTCTGGCGGCCAGCCCGTCTGCTCCGGGTGCCTCTTGATGCTGCCAGATTTGCCCCTTACCCTTCATTTTACGCATGGGGCCGTACTGTGCCCCTTTCCTGATCGATATTTTCAACAAGGATACGGCACGTTATGGCGGCAGAGAGCCTGCACCAGAGCACGACCCGAGCCTCCACGGCTTCTCCCCTTTTCTCCCCGGTCAGATTTGCCCTCGGGCTCTGCTTTATCTGTCTTCTGGTGTTCGGGATTGCGCCCCGGCTGACCAGTCAGGCTCTGGCGGCGGAAACCGCTGCTGCCCCCGCCGCCACGCCAGCGCCCTCCCCGGCCGGCACGCTCAGCCGTCAGGATGCGGAGCAGCTCCTCAGCGTTCTGAATGACCCAAAGAAGCGGCAGGATTTTACCAATACCCTGACGCTGATGGCCAAAGGGCTCCCCGTTGCGCAGCCCGCCGCGCCAGCCGCCAAAAAAGATACCCCGACCGCGGTGATTGATAGTGATGTCCATTCTGAACTGGACAGCCTGACAAGCTCCCTGCACGGCTACACGCAGAACTTTACCGCTCTGTTCAAGGACCTCAGATCCGTCGGGTTCTGGTTCCATCAGCAGATCAGCAATCCGCAGTCCCGTCAGACGCTGATTGATGCCTTCAGTCGTGCTCTGATCATCATGCTGGTCGCGCTCGCGCTGGAGCGCGTCTCCAGCATGCTGCTCAAAAAGCCGCTGAATGCCGTCACGGCCCATGCGGAAGCGCGTGAGCGGAAGCAGGATGCCGCCGTTGCGGTGGAAAATGTGCAGGCTGCCACCTCCACCCCGGATGGGGACAACACCAAGACCCGTGCGGATGACCAGCGGCGACGCAATGAGGTCATGCGCTACCTCATCCGTGTGCCCTACAATATCCTGCATTTCCTGCTCAAACTTCTGCCCGTGGCCGTCTTTTTCGGGCTGGGCTATCTGGGGGCGGAATTCCTGACCACCACCCAGCAGGCCAGCATCGTCACCATCACGCTGACCAATGCGTATGTCATTGCCCGCTGCCTGTATCTGCTGGTGGAAACGGCTCTGGCCCCACGCTCTCCCGCTATCCGTCTGGCCCCCGCCAGAGATGAAACAGCCCGGATGCTCACCCGCTGGTGGAACGTGCTGGTTGCAGCGCCCTCACTGGTGATCTGCCTGTCCACGCTGGGCAGCGAGTTCAATATGGCCCCCCGCGGCACGGAAGCCATGCTGCGCGCCGTGGTGCTCATCCAGCATCTGCTGATTGCCGCCTTTATCTGGCGTGTGCGCCATATTGTAGCCAATGCGCTCCAGCCGTCTGATGCCATGCGCAAAAAAGCTTTCTGGGCCTTTGTGGGCACGCTGGCGCGCTTCTGGTGGATTCCGGTGCTGTTTCTGGATATCGCGCTGTGGTTTGTCTGGGCGGCGCATCTCAAGGGCGGGTATCAGTGGATTCTGCGCGGCACGGGCATGACCTTTGCCTTTCTGGTGCTCTCCCGGCTGGTGGCCGTGCTGGCTTACGGCATGCAGGACCGTCTGTTCCGCGTCAGTGAGGCCGTAGAAGCCGAATATCCCGGCCTCCAGAAACGGGCGGACTACTATTATCCGTTTGTGCGCCGTGCACTGACCATTGTGATCGCGTTCATGACGTGTGTGATCATCACGCAGAGCTGGGGCCTGCCGAGCTTCCAGTTCTTCTTCCACTCGCCCCTTGGCTCCCGGCTTGTCGGCGCAGCACTCAGTCTGGCTATCGGGGCTACGATTGCGGCTCTGGCCTGGGAAGTGATCAATGGCCTGCTGAACAAGCAGATTGACCGCTATACGTCCTCCTCTCAGGCCTCCCGCGCAACACGTCTGCGCACGGTGCTGCCCATTATCCGCACTGTGCTGCTGGCCATAATCATCATCGTGGTGTCCGTCACCACGCTCTCACAGATTGGTATTAACGTGACCCCGCTGCTGACCGGTGCCGGGATTATGGGTGTTGGTCTGTCCTTTGGTTCACAAAGTCTGGTGAAGGACGTTATCACCGGGTTCTTCATGCTGGCGGAAGATGCCATTCAGGTGGGGGACTGGGTCACCACGGGCGGCGTGTCCGGCACGGTGGAACATCTGTCCATCCGCACGCTGCGGGTGCGCTCCATTGACGGGGACCTGCACATCATCCCCTTCTCCTCCGTGACCTCCATTGCCAATACGGGCCGCGGCTTTAACCAGATTATCGTCAAGCAGGTGCTGGATCTGAGCGAGGATTCCGTCAAGGTTGCCAAGCTGATGGCCAGCGTTGTGGCCCAGATGCGCAAAGAGGACGCCTTCAGCCACATGATCTTCTCGGACTATGCGGATCTGGGGGTTGATAAAACGGACAGCAACGGCGCGGTGCTGGTCGGGGCTATCAAGACCGCACCGATGATGAAGTGGAAGGTGCAGCGCGAGTTCTACCGCCGTCTGGCCAACCTGATGGTGGATGCTGGCGTGAAGTTCTACACACCAACCTCCTATTACACCACGCCGCCGGGCAACAGCATGCATCTTGCTGTGGATGACGTGCCGGATGCGCTGGTGCCCGCCGCAGCCCATGCCCCGCAACCCAGACCCGGCACAACACAGCCTGTGCCTCAGCCAGCCTCCCAGCCCTCCGCTGCGGATGCACAGGCGATTGAAGCCGCAGAAAAATCTGACGCAGGCCTGCAAAAGCCTGAAGATGAAAGCTCCCCGGCTGCTGCTTTTGGAGAAGGTCCGCCCCATGCCTGACACCCTTCCGCACGCCCTCCCGCCAGCAGCCTTAAAACCGCTGGAAGCCCTTGAAGCGCCGCTCGGCCAGAACGGCTTTGCCTATGAGCAGGCTGTGGCCGTGCGCCCGCTTCTGGAACAGTTCGGGATGGAACGATGGGAGGAGTTTGCGGAAAGCTGGAACCATCTGGGGGTAGACCGCTATATGGCGGATGGTGGCCGCTACCGCCGCCGCCGCCATGCGACTTTTACGCTGACGGAAGAGCAGATCCTCCGCAAACCCCACCAGCCGCATTATCAGAGCCGCGATTACAACACGCTCAATGGCGGGATTGAACGCTGGTTTAAAGCCATTACCCCCGCCATGGGCGAGCACCCGGCGCTGCAGGCCATCCTGCGCCTGACGCAGCATATTGCGGATGATCTCACCCCGCAGGACCAGCGCCCCGTGGCATGGCATGCGGAAGTGCATCAGTTCCGGATTGAGGCCAGCCCGGATTCAGCCGGTCGCCCTACACCGGAAGGGCTGCACCGGGACGGGGTGGACTGGGTGTGCGTCATGATGGTGCGCCGGGAAAACATTGCGCGTGGTGAGACCACAATCCATGACCTCAACCGCCAGACAGTCGGCAGCTTTACCCTGACGGACCCGATGGACACCGCACTGGTGAATGACAGCCGGGTGTATCACGGCGTGACCCCCGTCCAGCCGGTCGACCCCGGCCGCCCGGCCTACCGGGATGTGCTGGTTGTGACCCTCCGGCACGAATAATTCCGGACGGACGGACGGGCGGCCCGCCCGCCCCACCCCGGCCAGAGCCAGAGCCAGAGCCAGACTTACAGAACCAGAACCAGACGAATGTCGTTGACATTCGTCAGCGTCGGGCCGGTCATCACGAGGTCATCCAGCTCTTTAAAATAGCTGTAGCTGTCGTGCCGTTTGAGAAAATCTTCGGCACTCAGGCCCATAGCGGCACCACGGGCGAGTGTGTGGGGGCCGATCAGGGCCCCGGCGGCATCTTCCGTACCGTCGATACCATCACTATCCCCCGCCAGCGCCCAGATCCCCGGTTCTCCGGCCAGACTCTGCGCGCAGGCCAGCAGAAATTCCGTATTACGGCCCCCCTTGCCCGGTTTTTCACCGGACCGGATGGTAACCGTAGTCTCCCCACCACTGAGCAGTACAGCCGGAGCCGCCACGGGCTGACCGTGCTGCCGGACGGAGCGCGCCATACCGGAGAACAGAATTCCGGCAGAACTGCTTTCCCCTTCCAGCGCATCCCCCAGAATAATGGGTGTAACCCCTGCCCGGCGCGCAACGTCTGCCGCGGCTTCCAGCGCGAAGAACGGGGTTGCGATCATCGTCAGGCTGTTGCCCTCAGCAACCGGCGGGAGGGCCTGACGGTCTGCCCCGGCCTCACGCTGGAGCAGGGCCTGCGCAGCAGGCGGCAAAGTGATGTCATATTTGCGGATAATCCGCAGCGCATCCTCCGCCGTTGTTTCATCCTGCACGGTCGGGCCGCTGGCAATCACCGCCGGATCATCCCCCGGAACATCGCTGATCACGAGGGTTGCCACCCGCGCGGGATAGGCGGCCTGCGCCAGACGGCCACCTTTAATGGCCGAGAGGTGTCGGCGCACGGTATTCATTTCCGTAATGGTCGCGCCGGAATGGAGGAGCGTGCGGGCAATCTGCTTTTTTTCATCCAGCGTGATGCCCTCAGCAGGCAGAGCCAGCAGGGCCGACCCGCCGCCGGAAATCAGCGCGATGACAAGATCATCCGCCCCCAGCCCTTTGACGGTGTTCAGAATATCCCGCGCGGCCTGCTCACTCCGTTCATCCGGCACAGGATGGGAGGCCTCCAGAACGCGGATGGACCGCGTGGGCATGGCATGTCCGTCGCGCGTGACCACCACCCCTTCCAGCGGCACATCCGGCCATGCGACTTCCAGTGCTGCGGCCATGGAGGCCGCCGCCTTGCCAGCGCCCACCACAATGCAGCGCCCTTCAGGCTTTTCCGGCAAAAACCGTGCCAGAACCTCAAACGGGCTGGCACTCGCCACCGCAGCATCAAACATCTCACGCAGGAAAACCCGCACACGGGAGTCCGACCAGTCTTCCGCCGGGCAGGATGATGCAGGGGTTAAGGACTCAGACATAAAAGGCGGCCTCTCGTTTCTCAGGCATCATCCCATGATGTTCCGGCACGGACACGCATGGGATCAGGATTACGCAGTGTAAACCAACGCGAAACCTGCCCCAAGGGTGTCAGAAAGGGCAGAGAGACAGGAGGCTCCGAGCATCATTTTTTTGTGAAACTGTCCGGATTTTCAGGGGGTCTTCTTTTCAGACAGTCTTCAGAGACTCTTTTCAAAATCCAGACCGAAATCGAGCGCCTTGACGGAATGGGTCAGCCAGCCAACGGATAAAAGATCGACCCCGGCCTGCGCAATGGCCGCGGCGGTTTGCGGGGTAATACCACCCGAGGCTTCCGTCAGCAGGCGGCCGTTGATCATCTCCACGCAGGTGCGCAGCACCGGCACCGGCATGTTGTCCAGCAGCACAGCATCCACCGGCTCACCGGCCAGAACCTCCTGCAACTGCTCGGGCGTATCGACCTCAACTTCAATTTTCACCATATGACCCGCCGCCTTGCGCGCGCGCGCCACGGCCTCATGCACGCTGCCTACCAGCGCGATATGATTGTCCTTGATCAGAATAGCATCATCCAGCCCCATCCGGTGGCTGATGCCTCCGCCTGCCCGCACCGCATATTTTTGCACCGCCCGCAGGCCGGGCAGTGTTTTACGGGTGCAGCACAGCCGGGCTTTTGTGCCCGCCATACTGGCCACAATCGCCGCTGTGGCGGTGGCAATACCGCTCAGATGTGAGAGAAAATTCAGCCCCACGCGCTCGCCCGTCAGGATGGAGCGGGCAGACCCTTCCACCACGGCCACCACATCGCCCGCTTCCAGATGCGTGCCGTCCATCTTCAGGCGCTCAAACAGCAAAGACGGGTCCATCAGATGAAAAGACAGTCTGGCCAGATCCAGCCCGGCCAGAACACCCTTTTCCCGGCAGCGCATGGAAACCCGGACCCGTTCCGTACCTTTCAGCACTGCATTTGTCGTCAGATCCCCTCCGCGACCCAGATCTTCCAGCAATCCGGCCCGCACCAGCGGTTCCAGCATGATATCGGGCAGAGCAGGCAGCATGATGTTCTCGTTCTCTGTTTTTAAAAAAGCAGGCGGAAGACTGTCCTCAGACAGCCAGCATCCGCTCGATCGACAGGCGGGCACGGTCCGCTACACTGGCATCCACCGTGACTTCCACCTCCCTCTGTTCCAGTGACTTCCGGATGGCCGCGAGGGTGATGTGCTTCATGTGCGGGCACAGGTTGCACGGGCGGACAAACTCGACCTCCGGATGGTCCACCGCCAGATTGTCGCTCATGGAACATTCCGTCACCAGCAGCACACGCCCGGCCTGACCGAACGCCACAAAGTCTGACATTCCAGCGGTTGAGCCGGAAAAATCGGCTTCCGCCACCACCTCCGGCGGACATTCCGGGTGCGCCAGCACAACAAGGCCGGGATACGCGGCCCGCCATGCGCGGATTTCTTCCGGCGTAAAGCGCTCATGCACCTCACAATGGCCTTTCCATGTGATGATTTTTACCCCGGTTTCCTTCGCAACATTCTGCGCCAGAAATTCATCCGGGATCATGATCACTTCATCCACACCCAGACTTTCAATCACCTTGCGGGCATTGCCGGATGTGCAGCAGATATCGCTCTCAGCTTTGACATCGGCCGACGTGTTGACATACGTTACCACCGGCACGCCCGGATAACGCGCACGCAGGAGCCGGACATCCGCCGCTGTGATGGAGTCCGCCAGAGAGCACCCGGCCTCAACAGAGGGCAGAAGCACCGTTCTGGAAGGGTTCAGCAATTTGGCGGTTTCCGCCATAAAGGCGACGCCCGCCATGACAATCACATCAGCTTCCACCTCCTGCGCCTTACGCGCCAGAGCAAGGGAATCTCCGGTGACATCCGCCACACAATGGAAGATTTCCGGCGTCTGGTAATTATGCGCCAGAATCACCGCGTTATGCTTTTCCTTGAGCGCCAGAATAGCCGCGATATCTTCAGAAAAGGCAGGCCACTCCATGGCCGGAATAACATGGCTTACCCGTGGGTACAGGCTGTCGGCCTGTTCTTGCCAGAATGACGTCTGAGAGGAGGCGGTCATTATGCAGGATCCGTCTGAACAGAAAGAAACAGGATATCTCTTTACGTAAGCGCACCAAAACGGGGCGGGTCTCCGTGCATGCCCGCTGGCACAGCAAGAGTCAAAACACGGTCAGGAAAACGCCTTATCGAGATAAGGGGAAGAGGCATCAAAAAAGTCCTGATTCTGCTCCAGTTCCGTGGCAATAACCCGCAGACTGGCCAGCGCCCGCAGCATTTCAACACGCACGGACAGATTTGTTTCCACCTGCTCACGCTGCACCAGATACGCCACCGCCAGACGGGTGGCGCGGGCTGTGCGCCCGTACTGCCCGCCATACCGGCCTGTAAACCGCTGCATCCGGTTCATCATGGCCTGCGTGGCGCGCTGGGCGCCCGGCGGCAGCACACCCTGCGCCAGAATGGCGCGCAGCCGCAGCACATTCAGCCCGATGGTCATGCCGGACAACACGCCGCTCAGATACCGGTTGAGCACAAAGGATTTTTTATCCGGCGTCATGCTGGACAGGCGCACAAACCCGTCCACACTCCGCCCCACCACTTCCGCTGGCAGTTCCGGCACGCGCTGGCTGGCCAGCCGCCGCAGGGAACGCAGAATGGTCAGCCGCAGGTCCCACCGCAGGCCGTCCGGGTCAAACGGCAGGAATACCCGGTACATCCACATCGCAAACACCATGGCCAGCAGGAGCGGGAGAGCGGTGTTGAAATACAGGATTTCATCCATCCGGCCCTGATTAAGCGGGCCAACCAGAATAGGCAGAAACAGGTTATACGCCACCGCCGCCAGAATAAGCGGCAGATACGCAAAGGCCAGCCCACCCACCAGCATGGGCACGGCCAGACACAGGGCCAGCATCTCATACGTGGTGGGTTGCACCAGCACCCACAAATCCAGCAGCCCGCACATGCCAATGACGCAGATGGTGCCGTGCAGGAACGCCTTTGTCGCCATGGCTGGCTGCTCCAGCGTGGAGAACAGGGCGCAGACAATGGCAACAAACATCATGAACGTCAGGCCATCCGGCCACGCCGTCGCGACCCAGATCAGCCCGGAACAGAAAATGGTGACAGACGCGCGCAGACTATTGGTAAAGGCCATCCGCCAGTCCCGGTAGGTCCGCATGGCGTAACGGAAATGGTCATGCGGCTGCGGGTTGCGGCTCATATCAAACTGCTCAAGAGCCAGACGCAGTTCGTCCATCATCTCACCCAGCTTATGCAAAAGCTGGCCCTGCCGGGAGATCACGCGCTCTTCCGCGCGGTCAACGGGCACATGCATGGCCGCAACCATTTCTTCGTCCAGACAGGAGGCCGCGAGCTGGCGGCAGGAGGCACATAATTCGTCCAGATCCTGCAAAACCGGCGTAATGGACTGCCCCTGATCCAGACGCCCCGGCAGCGTTTGCAAAAAATGGCTCACATCCGCAGCAGTCTGCTGATAATGCCCGCCATTGCTGTCCGGCACCTGCAACAGGGCCGCAAGATCCAGCCCGCGGGACATCAGGACTGTCATGGCAGCAAGGGCTGCGCGCGCGTGGTCGCCCTCATGCTTGTGTTTGCCCATCTCAATTTCGGCAAACTCGACCTGATCACTGAGTGTCAGAATGGTGGAAAACACTTCCGGCGAGGTGGTGACGGAGTGTTTATCCCCTTGCAGCAGGCTCCCCAATGTGCGCGTTACCCCGCCCAGCGCCTGCACAAAATTGCTGGCCAGCCGGTTTCTGGCGCGGTTTTCCAGCCGATACTGGAACAGGGAGGAAATGGTGGTTTCCACCACAATGCCCAGCGTGATGTAGGTGGCGCGCGCCATGGCAATTTCAAAAATATGGTCCGGGGCCAGAACACCATCCAGCGCAATAATGGCGTAGGTAAAGCCGGACGCCCGCATACCGTGAATCCGGTAGTTGGTCATGGCGGCGGGGCCGGGCAGCAGCGTGCCGATAAAGCAGAACGCCCCGATCCCCCCGGCCAGACAGAACAGGTAGAGCAGCGGGGCCTGTGGCATACAGGCCACCAGCACAATGGCGCAGAGTGTGCCTACCACCATGCCGAACATATGCCAGCGCGCCTTGGCAATGGATTTGCCACGTGTACCCTGCGCCACCATCCAGACCGTGAGCGCGGCCCATTGCGGGCTGCCAAGCTCCCACCACAGGGCAATGCCCAGAGCGATCAGGGCGGAAATGGTGGTCCGCAGTGCGTAGCCAAAAGAGAGGAGGTCCGGCGCATACAGCCAGCGAAAATGGTCAAGTTTGCGCGGCGGGCCAGACCCCAGAAGAGTCTGGCGCGCAATTTGCGCACAGGCCTGCCAGAGCTGGCCGGGGTGGAGCGCCGCACGCCTCATGCAGCACGCAGCCAGACATCGTTTAAGGAAAGACCTGCCATGCTGTGTTCATAGCGCAGGCCCGGCCAAAAACGTATTCACACCTTAACTATGCCGCTATGCCTGACAGGCAGGCGTCCCGGCCAAAAATAATAAGCCAGAAAGACGCCCTGAAAATCAGTCCTCGTAAGACAGCAGGGTCTTCACCGGAGCGTCCACCTTTGCGCGTCCGCCAAGGCCTGTCAGTTCCACCAGCACGGACGCACCAACAACCTGCGCTCCGGCTTTTTGCAGCAACGTCACGGAGGCAGCCAGCGTGCCGCCTGTTGCCAGCAGATCATCCATCACCACAACGCGCTGGCCGGGTTTAATGGCGTCGGCCTGAATTTGCAGGGTATCGCTGCCATATTCCAGATCATAGGTGTGGGAGATGGTCGCCCCCGGCAGCTTGCCCGGTTTACGCAGCATCAGCATCCCGCAGCCAAGGCGGTCCGCCAGCGGGGCGGCAGTCAGAAACCCGCGGGATTCCACGGCGGCCAGCATATCCGGCTCCCACGGTGCAATCTGGCGCGCCAGACGGCCCATGGCGATCTGCCAGGCATCCGGTTCCCGCATCAGCGTGGAAATATCGTAAAACAGGATACCCGGTTTCGGAAAATCCGGAATGTTCCGAATATAACGCTTCAGGTCGATATCCTCGTGCTGCGTCATGGCCCGTGGTGTCCTTTCCGATGGTTTTTTGCGGCACTCGCTCTAGCCCGCCCCTCCCCCTTCCGCAAGAGAGAAGCGGTGGAGTCAGACTCCCGCCCGCGCACTCAGCGCCGTGGTGACGGCCTGCATCAGCCCGTCCCTGCGGAACGGCTTGGCCAGCAGCCGCGCGCCTTCCAGCGCGCCGGGCGGGGGCGGGCTGTCCGCCGTAATCTCACCCGACATATAGATAACAGCCAGCCCGGCATCCCGCCCGGCCAGCACGCGGGAGAGGGTGACGCCATCCAGCGGGCCGGGGAGCTGAATATCCGTCACCAGCAGATCAATCCGCCCTTTTGCCGCCGCGGCAACGTCAAACGCCTGCTCACCATCGCCCGCTTCCAGCACCCGGTGCCCGGCCATGCTCAGAATGGTGACAACAATATCACGGATCGCGGCATCATCTTCCACAACAAGAACCTGCATCTGGCGCTCCTGGACCTGTGCGACCGGCTGAGATTTAGGCAGCACGACCTCTTTCACATCCGTGACGGCCCGTGGCAGCCACAGAGAGACTTCTGTGCCGCTGGACGAGCCGGTGGCAACCACAACACGCCCGCGCACCTGCTGAGAAAATGCCAGAACCATGGCCATTCCAAGCCCCGTGCCTGCCCCTTCCCCTTTGGTGGTGAAGAAGGGCTCAAACAGATGCGCCAGAACCTCCTTCGTCATGCCGCAGCCACTATCAATCACGTCCAGCCGCACCCAGTCCCCGGCAGTCAGAGGCGTTGGGTCAGACACCACACGCATGGTACGGCCTTCTTCCACCGGCAGGCTCATGAGGTCCGCATTGACGGAGAACGTCACATTCCGGGCCGCAATCCGCAGGCGGCCGCCTTTGGGCATGGCATCCCGCGCATTGATGGCGAGGTTCAGCACCGCACTTTCAAGCTGGGCCGGGTCCGCACGGACAGACCACACACCCGACACATCCCCACATTCCACCACAATACGGGAGCCGATAATGCGCCCGAGCAGGCCGCTCAGAAAGGAAAACAGATCAGCCAGAGAGAGCGAATCCGGTGTGGAACTCTGCCGCCGCATGAAGGAGAGCAACTGGCCTGTCAGCGCCTCGGACCGCCGCCCGGCGTGGGTCGCGGCGGAGAGATATTCCTGCCGCTGCTCCACATGGTCCGGCTGGTCATGATCCGCCGCCAGTTCCAGATTGCCGAGAATCACGGTGAGCAGATTTTTGAAGTCATGCGCAATCCCGGCCGTTAGCTGGCCGAGGGCGCGGAGTTTCTGGGCTTCACCCAGAGCGCGCTCGCTACGCAGGCGCAGCGTGATATCCGCCGCCGTCAGCACAAAGCCCCGGCGCTCAGCCGCGCCATCAGGCGCAAAAAACAGGGTGCGGCACAGTTCCAGATCCGCGCCGTTAATCCCGTGACATTCCACCATGACCGGCGGCGCGGATTCGCCCTTCAGCAGACTGGCCTCAATATGTTCAAACGGCTCCAGCAGCGGCACACCGCCCACCACCAGAACCGCACTCAGCTCCTCATAGGACAGGCCGAGTTTCAGAAAGTCCTTTTCCAGCCCCAGCACGGTGCCCAGCTGCTCGTTCCAGTGCCACAGGCGGCCATCCGCCCCGAACAGGGCAACCCCCAGACTGAGGCTGTCCAGTGTGGCGCGCAGACGCAACGCCAGATCCCGCGAGGACGCCTCGGCCCGGGCTGCGGCCAGAGAGGAACGGTCCAGAACCCAGCCTGCGGAAATCAGGCTGAGAACACCCGTCAGAATCCCCAGAAGGCCCAGACGCCGCTGCCAGCTTGTATTGCGCACCATGTTGGCCACGCGGTCTGCCTGATCCAGCGTGCTGACGCGGCTGAGCACGGAAAGATTATCATCCAGCGTGCCCAGAACCTGCTCACCCCCTTCGGGGATGGCACCGCCAGCGGTTTTCCAGCCTGCAATCTGTGTCAGGGCACTTTCCACCGCGTTCAGCGGTTCGGACCGCTCCCCGCCTTCACGCTTCTGGACGGCCTTAAACCCCGTAAAGTCCTGCCGTGCTGTGGCAAGCTGGGCTATGGCGCGCTCATAACAGGTCTGGTCCCGCTCCTGCCCTTTGGCCAGCCAGGCGTAATGGCAGATCCGGGCCTCACTGGTGGCATGGTGCAGATTGCGCAGGTAACTGCCCGCCGCCGTGCTCTGGCGATCCAGATCACCATGGCGGGCCATTTCATTCCCCAGCTCAATCCCCATTGTGCCGAATGTGACAATAAGCAGACCGGCGCCAATCAGCGCCAGAATATGCGCCCGTCTTGCGGGATGCCGTGCCATGCCGTCCTAGCTCCGTCTTCCATTGCCTGCGGCGTCAGGGCCCAGCACCCGTATCTGCCTCAGTCGCTCTGCTGACCGCTTGTGCTGCGCAGCCCTCCGGGCCGGAGCGCGCACATGACCAGCATCATTACTGTACCCAAAAACATACAGCCCGCCATAGGCAGAGCTGAGGTTGTGGGGAACATCCCCAGCACGGCACCGGCCAGCGCGCCCAGCACATACTGCATGGTGCCCGCCAGAGCCGCAGCCGCCCCTGCCAGAGAGGGATGATCCGCCAGCGCACCCATCATGCCATTGGGGAAGATAAAGCCCGTTGGCGCAAGGGTGAGGACCATCGCGGCAATAAGGAACCACACTTCATAGTGGGTACGCCATTCCGCTCCTGCATACCAATCCCCCCACAGGCTGACAGCCACCACCAGAGCACCGCCCAGCACCGCCACCAGCACCGCCATAACCAGCAGGCGGGCAGAGTCGATCCGGCCCACCAGCAGGCCGTTCAGCTGGGACGCACCGATCATAAATACGGAAAAAATGCCAAACAGCATAGAAAACCGAAATGGCGTGAACCCGAAGATCTTGATGAAAACAAACGAGGCTGCCGTAAGGTAACTGAACTGCATGAAGGTGGAAAAGCCGGTGATCAGCGCGTGAGAGCTGAAAGACCGGTCCCGCAGCAGGGTGAGATACCGGGTGACGAGTGTCATGGGGGAGAGGGAGACGCGCTTCTGATAGGGCAGCGTTTCAGGCAGCACCCACAGCACCAGCGCCACGCACAGCAGCCCATACACTGCCGAAGCCCAGAAAATGATGCGCCAGGACGTAACGGCCACAACCATCCCACCCAGCATGGGGGCCAGAATCGGCACAACGCCCATCACCATCACCAGCTGGGACAACATTCTGGCCCCGGCATTCCGGTCCGGCACAATATCACGCACGCATGCGGTCGGGATGACCAGACTGGCCGAAGCCCCGATAGACGCCACAAACCGCGCAATGGAAAAGGTGATGATATCCGGCGCAAACGCACAGACGGCAGAGGCCAGACCGTAAATCAGATTCCCCGCCAGCATGGGCCAGCGCCGCCCGTACCGGTCCGCCAGAGGCCCCATGGTAATCTGGCCGATGGCAAGCCCCACAAACCAGATGGATAACGTCATCTGCACATTGCCCGCCGAGGTATGGAGCGACTGCTCCATGGCGGGGAAGGCTGGCAGATAAATATCAGTGGAAATGGGGCCAACAGCAGTCAGAAACCCCAGCAGGAGCGGCAGCCAGCGCGGGACTCCCTGCGGAAAAATGGCAGAAACAGGCTCTCGTGAGACGGTGGCAGATGCCATCGTAGCGCTCCGGAAAGAAAAAAGAGGGCAGAGGAAGAACTGAACAGGACATCGCCCTGACAGGACAGAGAGAAAAGTGAAGAACAGAAATGCAGCAGCAGTGTCATGCTGCCCCGCAGGCGCGGAATGCCTACACGTCAGGCTGACCCGTCTGGCCGGAGTCCTGCACAATACGGCCAACCTGCGCCCGGCGCAGCAGCCATACACCCAGCACGCCAGAGGCCACAAACAGCCCCCCGCCAAGCACAAACTGCCAGACGGCGTCAAGCCGCACCCCGGCCCCCAGCAGCACCGCCACCACATTCTGCGGCAGGCCACCCAGCACCGTTGCCGCGGCAAACGGCAGCACGCCTATGCCGGAAACACCACCCAGAAGATTCAGCAGCAACGCAGAGCCGACCGGCAATAGCCGCAAGGTCAGAATACTCAGAAACGGCTGGCGGCTCAGCATGGCATCCAGCCGGGCAAAACGCGCCCCCAGCCGGGCCTGCGCCCACTGCCGCCCGCCCCAGCGCGCCCAGAAAAACCCGGCAACACACCCCGCCGTGGAGGCCAGGGTAATCATTACCGTGCCTTCTACCGCGCCATAGGCCAGCCCGGCGGCAAACCCCGCCACCTGCCGTGGCAGGCCAAACGCACACCAGACGGAGGCCCCCGCCAGAAACACCACGCGCCCCCATACGCCATCCCGCAGCAGGGCCGTACTGTCCAGCACATGCCGCAGCCCCGGTACGGCGCGCAGCAGCACCGCACCGGCCACCAGAAAGGCCAGCATCAGCGCGGGGCGCAAAAACCGCAAAACAGGCCCGGAGGCGGAGGGAGATGTCTGTTCCATCCTGCCGGCTGGTACCATCTTCTTGCCGCCAGCCGCAAGCAGGGTTTAAACCCCGTTTATCAGACACAACACAGGCCAAAGGGTGCCATGTCCTCCTCTCTTCCGCGCTATGCCGATATGGCCCCCAACCATCGCCGCCTGATTTCCAACTGGCTGTTCCTGCTGTGCTTCATGCTGCTGGGCATGATCGCCATTGGGGGGGTGACGCGGCTGACCGGCTCCGGCCTGTCCATTATGGACTGGCAGCCCGTCAGCGGGTTTATCCCCCCGCTTTCTCATGCGGAGTGGGAACGGCTGTTCGCGCTGTATCAGACCATCCCGCAATATCACCTCCAGCATGAAGGCTTCGGGCTGGAAGGATTTCAGCGCATTTTCTGGGCGGAGTGGATTCACCGCTTCTGGGGCCGCCTGATGGGCCTTGTGCTGCTGCTGCCGCTTATCTGGTTTACCATCCGGGGCATGATTACCCGCGCGCTGGCGCTGCGGCTGTTTGTGTTCTTTATTCTCGGCGCCATGCAGGGGGCCATTGGCTGGTTTATGGTTGCCTCCGGCTTCCGCCCGGACAGCACGGCGGTGGAGCCGGTGCGGCTGGTGCTGCATCTGAGCGCCGCCCTCGCCCTGTATCTCGCTATTTTGTGGACGGCACTGTCCATCCGCTGGCCCACTCCGCAGACTGTGGCAGCCTCCCCCGGCGGCACGCTGACAAAGCGGCTGGTCTGGCTGGCTCTCGGGCTGATCTGCATTACCATTGTGGCCGGTGGCTTTACGGCGGGCACCCATGCCGGCTTTGTCTACAACACCTTCCCGCTGATGGATGGCCACCTGATTCCGGCTGAGTATGCCCGCCTCTCCCCGTTCTGGATGAATCTGGTGGACAACAAAGCCGCCATCCAGTTTGACCACCGCCTGCTGGCCACCCTGACGGCGCTGAGCATTGGCGCGGTTCTGCTGGCTGGCCTGCGCAGCACAACCCTTGGTAGCAAGGCGCATAACGCCATCATGCTGCTGGGCTGGGCCGTGCTGATCCAGTATGCGCTGGGCGTCACTACCCTGCTGCTGGTTGTGCCCGTCTGGGCGGGTGCGGTGCATCAGACATTTGCCGCAGTCCTGCTGGGGGTCATGCTCTACACGCTGCATTGCCTGCGCGGGCAGCGGGCAAACTAGAGTTGCTTTTACAGAATCCCTCTGTATTGTGCCCCGCATGAATTCCGTCTGGTTCACGTCCGAGTCTCTGCTGTGCCGCACTGCGGCGCAGGCGGGCGGCGTGGCCACGCGTCTGGACCTCCTTCTTCGACTAATCAGCCCCTGAGCGATCCGGGCGGCTTCATGCCGTCGCGCTTAGGGGAAAGACGAACAAGCCCTTCGTATCCGTAACCGGATACCCGGTGTGCCTCACCCGCATGCCAGCCCCAGACAAGACCGATTTCAAGGACGTTTTCCGATGTCAGCCACATCCCACATCATCAATCACCCCTCCTTTGGCCGCCTGCCTGCCGACCGTGTCATTATTTTTGACACCACACTGCGTGATGGCGAGCAGTCCCCCGGCTTCTCCATGAATCTGGCGGAAAAGCTGCGCATGGCGGAAGCACTGGCATCGCTGGGCGTGGATGTGATGGAAGCAGGCTTCCCGGTTGCCTCCAGAGGTGACTTTGACTCCGTGCACCAGATTGCCCAGCACACCAAAGGCGCTGTGATCTGCGCGCTGGCCCGCTCGGGTGGCGCGAAAGACATTGCCGCCGCCGGTGAGGCTCTGGCCCCGGCGGAACGCAAGCGCATTCACAACTTTATCTCCACCTCTCCCCTGCACATGAAATACAAGCTGCGGATGGAGCCGGAGACTGTTCTGGACCTGATCACCACCGGCAACACCGCCGCCCGCAATCTGACCGATGATGTAGAATGGTCTGCGGAAGATGGCTCCCGCACGGAACCGGACTTCCTGTGCCGCTGCGTGGAAGCCGCTATTAAAGCCGGCGCCACCACCATCAACATTCCCGACACCGTGGGCTACGCCACGCCGGAGGACATGGAACGCATTTTCTCCATGCTGCTGGCGCGCGTGCCGGGGGCCGATCAGGTGATTTTCTCCGCCCATAACCACAATGATCTCGGGCTGGGCGTGGCCAACACGCTGGCCTCCGTGCGCGGCGGGGCGCGCCAGATTGAATGTACCATCAACGGCATTGGTGAACGGGCGGGCAACGCCGCGCTGGAAGAAATCGTCATGGCGCTGCGCACACGGCATGACCAGTATCCCTTCACCACCGGGATCCATACGGAAAGCCTGCTGAAAGTCTCCCGGATGCTGGCCACCATCACCAGCTTTGATGTCCAGCCCAACAAGGCCATTGTCGGCCGCAACGCCTTTGCGCATGAAAGCGGCATCCATCAGGATGGCGTGCTGAAAAACGCCGCGACCTATGAGATCATGACGCCGGAAAGCGTGGGCTGGACCCGCTCCTCCCTGATCATGGGCAAACATTCCGGCCGCGCCGCCTTCCGCGATAAACTGAAAGCTCTGGGCTATGGTGATCTGGATGACGCCAAGCTGAATGACGCCTTTGCCCGCTTCAAGGATCTGGCCGACAAGAAAAAGGCCGTTTACGACGAAGATATTGTCGCACTGGTGGATGATGAAGTGCGCGATAACGAGCATA
The DNA here is from genome assembly GCF_018256955.1 of Acetobacter persici. Taxonomy (NCBI): domain Bacteria; kingdom Pseudomonadati; phylum Pseudomonadota; class Alphaproteobacteria; order Acetobacterales; family Acetobacteraceae; genus Acetobacter; species Acetobacter persici. The sequence continues at coordinate 101,867 of NZ_JAERKU010000008.1, read as the reverse complement.
TCCGTTTTGGCGCCCTCAGCCTGACCTCCTGCTCCGGCAAGCCCTCCTCCGTCACCTTGTCCCTGACGGTTGATGGTGAGACGGTTGAAGCCGACGCCACGGGCAACGGTCCGGTGGATGCCGCCTTCAATGCGCTGCGCAGCGCATTCCCGCATGATGCCCGTCTGGCGCTGTTCTCCGTGGGTGCCGTCACGGAAGGGACAGACGCACAGGCCCGCACCACCGTACGTCTGGAAGAAGACGGCAAACTGGTGGATGGTCAGGGTGCGGATGCCGATACCGTCGTCTCCGCCGTACGCGCTTATGTGCATGCGCTGAACAAACTGCTGGTCAAGCGTGACCGTGCAGAACCGGAAGAACTGACCGCCTGAAAACGCCCCGCCAGCCCGGTTCTGTTATACCAGACCGGGCCGGTATAATTTTAGGTAGTTTATTGCTTCAGGGTCTTGTCTGGGTGGTTGCACCCCGGTAAGCCCTGCCCCCATATAGAAGCTGATTATCAGAGTATGGTCGTTCGCGCGCCTGCGGTCAGGCACGTACGGCATCCTCCCCAAGCCAGGAGTGCTGGATGTTCTCTCGTTTGCTCGGTCTCATGTCCGCCGACATGGCTATTGACCTGGGTACTGCCAATACCCTCGTCTACGTCAAAGGACGCGGCATTGTACTCAATGAGCCGTCTGTGGTGGCCATTGCCGAGGTGCGGGGCAAAAAGCAGCTTCTGGCTGTGGGGGATGAAGCCAAGCTGATGGTTGGCCGGACTCCGGGCAACATCACCGCCATCCGCCCGATGCGCGATGGTGTGATTGCCGACTTTGATGTCGCGGAAGAAATGATCAAGCATTTCATCCGCAAGGTCCATAACCGCCGCGCCTTTACCAGCCCGCAGATTATTGTGTGCGTGCCCTCCGGCTCCACCGCCGTTGAGCGCCGCGCCATTCAGGAAAGTGCGGAAAGTGCCGGGGCACGCCGCGTGTTTCTGATTGAAGAACCCATGGCCGCCGCCATTGGCGCGGGCCTGCCGGTGACGGAACCGTCCGGCAGCATGATTGTGGATATCGGTGGCGGCACGACGGAAGTCGCCGTGATTTCTCTGGGCGGCATTGTCTATGCCCGCTCCGTGCGCGTGGGCGGAGACAAGATGGATGAAGCCATCATCTCCTACATCCGCCGCACCCATAACCTGCTGATTGGCGAAAGCTCCGCCGAGCGCATCAAGATCAAGCTCGGCTCCGCAATGATGCCCGATGACCCGGAAGACCCCGGCCCCTGGCTGGACGTGAAGGGGCGTGATCTGATTAACGGTGTCCCGCGTGAGGTGCAGGTCTCTCAGGCCCAGATTGCCGAAAGCCTGCTTGAACCTGTCAGCCAGATTGTGGACGCCGTAACCACGGCTCTGGAAAACACGCCGCCGGAACTGGCGGCTGATATTGTGGACAAAGGCATTGTGCTGACCGGCGGCGGCGCGCTGCTCTACCGCCTGAATGAAGTGCTGCGTCTGGCAACGGGCCTGCCAGTAACGGTGGGGGAAGACCCTCTCTCCTGCGTGGCACTTGGGACGGGCCGTGCGCTGGAAGAAATGAAGCGCCTGCGCAACGTCCTGACAACCATGTATTAATTGTCACGTTTTTATCATACTACGAGTCCCCTTCCGTCCGGAAAGGGGGAACGCGGCACACTATGTCAGCCCGGCTGATGGAAAGGATGCATGCCACTTTATGTGGAGAACACGCAGACACGCCCTGAACGCACACACGGAGTCTGACCCTGCACAGGTGATGGAGGCCGCATGATTCCTGTCTCCATCCAGATGCGTCAGGCGCTGGGAAAGCTGGTGTTGCCCCTGCTGGTTCTGCTGTCCATTGGCATCATTATTGCCGGTCAGGCAGACCGGAAACTGGCTGACAAGGCCCGCATGACCGTGGCCGACGGGCTGGCCCCGCTCTGGGGGCTGATGACTGCGGCCCAGCACCGGGTGCAGGCTGTCAGCACCAATCTGAGGGAAGCCGGACGCATGGCGTCCGAAAATGCACGTCTCCAGACTGAAAATGACAATCTGCGCCGCTGGTATGATGTCGCCGTTTCCCTCACGCGGGAAAACGATACGCTGAAAACCGCCCTGCACTGGATTCCCGAACCCACACCGGCCTTTGTCACCGGCCGCGTGGTGGCGGATAGCGGCGGCATTTACGCCCGCGCTGTTCTGCTGGTGGCGGGCACGGACAGTGGCGTGCGCGTAGGCAATGTCGCGCTGGCCGCCAACGGACTGGCGGGCCGCGTGACAGAAACCGGGGCACGGTCCTCCCGCATCCTGCTGATTACCGATATCGCCAGCCGCCTGCCCGTCACGCTGGACGCCAGCCACGCTACCGCCATTATGGGGGGAGATAACACCCCCCTCCCCCGGCTGATGTATTACGCGCAGGATACCCGGCCCATTGAAGGTGAACGAGTCGTGACGAGTGATCAGGCGGGTGCTTTCCCGGCAGGGCTCCCCATCGGGACGGTGCATTATCTGCATCCCGGCCAGCCCGTTGTGGTGCCGTTTGCCCAGCTTGACCACCTGACGATGCTGCGGGTGTTTGACTTCGGTCAGGCACTGATCGACCCGCCAGATGCGCCCGGCCATGTGCCGCTGGCCCACCCGCGCCAGACGCTGACTCTCCCCCTCAAGACCCTGCTTGGCCAGGGCTGAGGATCAGGCGGGATGATACCAGATCCTTCCATGAGCGCGTGGGAGCCGGAACTCCGGCCCCGCCAGACCCTGTGGCAGCGGCTTGACCACGGGGCACGCCACCTGCTGCCCTCACTCTTTATCGCGCTGATCATCATCTTTTTCTCGGCCCCGCTGAATATTCCCGGGGCGGCGGAACTGCTGCCTGCTCTTGTTATTGCGACCGTTTTCTTCTGGTCCTTCTGGCGGCCTACCGGCATGTCCGGTCTGGCGGTGTTTCTGCTCGGTCTGTTTATGGATCTGGTCGGTTTTACGCCGCTTGGGGTCAGCGCCTTTATCCTGCTGCTGGTTCATGGCGTGGCCTTTTATGCCCGCTTTGGCCTGATGCGCCTGAACTTCCTGCTGGTCTGGGGTGTGTTTGCACTGGTGGCGGCAGGGGCATGCCTGCTGCAATGGGGGCTGGCCTGCCTGTTCCGGCTCGCCATGCTGGACATTGCCCCGGCTTTGTTTGAGGCTCTTCTGACCATTGGGGTCTATCCTCCACTGTCAGCCCTGTTCTCATGGGTTCTGCACAGGCTGGATGAAAAGGAAGACCCCTGATGCTGCCCGGAGACGTGCCATGCGGCTGAGGCGTCGCAGGCGGGAGAGCAACCGCCTGATGCCCATCAAAAACCAGAAGGACCCCGGACGCGGTGTTTTTACGCGCCGGGCTCTGCTATTTATGGCCGTACAGATGGGCGCTCTGGGGGAACTGGCGCACAAACTCTACCAGTTGCAGATTAAAGACGGAGACCGCTACGCCCGCATGGCGGCGAGCAACCGTGTCAGCAAACGCTATCTGGCACCACCGCGCGGGCGCATTGTGGACCGTTACGGCGTGGCGCTGGCCAACAACAAGGAAAACTGGCGCGCTTTGCTGATGCCGGAAGAGACGACCGACGTCACCGGCACCATTGAACGCTTTTCCACCATCATCCCGCTGGATGAGCGGGACCGCACCCGCATCGCGCGGGAAATGCGCCACCAGCGCCGGTTTATTCCTGTCATGCTGCGTGACTTCCTCTCATGGGAGGAAATGGCGCGGATTGAACTCAACGCGCCCTCGCTCCCCGGTGTGCTGATTGATGTCGGCACCCGGCGTGTTTACCCGGAAGGGGAATTGCTGGCGCATCTGATTGGCTATGTTGCTCCCCCCAATGAACGCGATGTCGCCCGGTCCGCGCTCCTGGCTTTGCCCGGCATGCGCGTAGGCCGCGCCGGGGTGGAGCAGAGTCAGGATGAAAAACTGCGCGGCACGGCAGGCTCCGTGGAAATGGAAGTCAATTCCGTCGGCCGCGTGATGTCCGAGCTGAACCGGGTGGAAGGCGTGCCCGGCGCGGAAATCGGCCTGACGATTGACCGCGGGCTGCAACAGAAGGTTCTGAGCCGCATCGGGGAGCAGACAGCCTCCGCCGTGGTGATGGACTGCCGCAACGGCGAGGTGCTGGCCATGGTCAGTACGCCCTCGTTCGATCCGTCGCTGTTTGATAGCGGTGTCAGCCATGCCCAGTGGATTGAGTGGACCAATAACGAGCGCACACCGCTGATCAACAAGGCTGTGGCCGGTGTGTATCCCCCCGGCTCCACGTTCAAACCCGCAGTTGCCATGGCCGGGCTGCAATCCGGCCTGTTCTCCCCGACGGACAGAGTGTTCTGCCCCGGCCATCTGGATGTGGGGGGCACCCGCTTCCACTGCTGGTCCCGCTGGGGGCATGGCTCGGTGGACCTGCATCAGGCGCTCAAATATTCCTGCGACGTCTATTTTTATGAAATGGCCCGCAGGGTCGGCATGGACCGCATTGCCGAGACCGCGCACCAGTTCGGGCTGGGCACGGCGCTGGATATTGAGCTGCCCCACACCCGCACCGGGCTGATTCCCACCCCTACATGGCGGCAATCACACCACCATCACTGGAACGGGGGCGATACCATTGTCAGCGGTATCGGGCAGGGCTTTGTGCAGGTCACGCCCCTGCAACTGGCCACCTATACCTCCCGCCTTGCGACGGGCCGGGCCGTACAACCGCATCTCGTCCGCGCCATGAATGGTGATATCGGGCCGGAGGCCACGCCGGAACACTGGCCGGACCTCGGCATGCCCGAAAAATATCTCTCCGCCCTGCGCGGCGGCATGTTTGCCGTGGTAAATGAACAGCACGGCACCGCCCCCAAGGCCCGCCTCAGTCTGCCCGGCATCACCATGGCCGGCAAGACCGGCTCCGCACAGGTGCGCCGCGTCTCCCGTGCGCTGCGTGAGAGCGGGCACTTCAACTCCGCCAATCTGCCATGGGAATACCGCCCCCATGCGCTGTTCATCTGCTTTGCCCCTTATGATGCCCCGCGCTACGCCGTCTCGGTCGTGATCGAACACGGCAATACCGGCGCGGATGCGGCAGCCCCGCTGGCGCGGGACATTATGACGGATACCCTGCTGCGTGACCCGGTGAACCACCTGACCCCGCCGCCGGAAAGTGTTGCAGATGCGGCAGCCCCGGAAGCAGAAACACCAGCTCCGGACGCCCCGCCTGCGGACACGCCTGAATAACCATGAAATTCCACAAACGCCTTTTACGCGCCGAGCCGAGCTTCCGCCTGCTCTCCAAACTCTGGCGCATCAGCTGGCTTTACGTGTTGCTGATCTGCACGCTGGCCGGGGTTGGCTACGTCACGCTCTATTCCGCAGGCGGGGGCACGCCCTATCCGTTTGCCGCCCCGCAGGCCGCCCGGTTTGCCGTGGGTCTTGTGCTCATGATTACCGTGGCCATGCTGCCGCCCAAAATGCTGGTCCGCATTTCCGGCCCCCTTTATGTTCTGTCCATCCTCCTGCTCGTGGCGGTGCTGCGCATGGGGCATGTGGGCAAGGGAGCGGAGCGCTGGCTGATGATTGGCGGCCTGCAAATCCAGCCCTCAGAATACGCCAAGGTGGCGCTGGTGCTGGTGCTGGCCTCCTGGTTCAACCGCATCAGCTACGCCCGGATGGGCAATCCGCTGTGGCTGATCCCCCCGGCATTCCTTGTGCTGCTGCCGGTGGTACTGGTGCTCAAGGAGCCTAATCTGGGCACCGCCGTCATTATCGGCGGGATCGGGGCGTCCATGTTTTTTGCAGCCGGAATGCGGCTGTGGCTGATTGCCCTGCTCCTGCTGCCCGTGCCCTATCTGGCCAAATTTGCCTATGCCCATCTGCATGATTACCAGCGTGCCCGCATTACCACCTTCCTCAACCCGGAAAGTGACCCGCTTGGGGCAGGCTACAACATCATTCAGTCCAAAATTGCGCTCGGCTCCGGCGGGATGTGGGGGCAGGGCTATCTGCATGGTTCACAGGGGCAACTGAACTTTCTGCCGGAAAAACAGACAGACTTCATCTTCACCATGATCGCGGAGGAATGGGGATATGTCGGGGCCGTTACTGTGATCGGCCTGCTTCTACTGCTGATTCTGGGCGGAATGCTCATGGCCATCCGCAGCCGCAACCGCTTCGGGCGGCTGGTGGCGCTGGGCATCAGCATGAATTTCTTTCTCTATTGTCTGGTCAATCTGTCCATGGTGATGGGGGCCATTCCGGTCGGCGGTGTGCCGCTGCCTCTGGTCTCCTATGGCGGGTCGGCCATGCTGAACGTCATGCTCGGCTTTGGGCTGCTGCTCTCCACATGGGTGCACCGGGACTCCCGCTTTGGAGAGAGCGAAAATCAGGACACGCCCTGACTGTCCCTGAACGAAAGATAGGTTTTCTGGCCGTTTTGTGGCATGACCAAACTATTCGGACGCTGGTGACCCTATAAGGATGCTCCGGCACGGTCCTGAGAAACACAAAAACGCCAATAAAAATAATTTTCTTAACGGAAACCTGTTAACCCGATGCAAAACCAGCCCATAGTTCAGCCTCAGACAGACTCATCCACTCAGATCCGCACCATTATTATTGGCATTCTTGCCGCCACAGGCGGCCTTATGTCTGGTCTGGACATTGGCGTTATTTCCGGCGCGCTGGATTTTGTTGCTGAAACCTTTCACGCCTCCACCTTTGCGCAGGAATGGATTGTCAGCGCAATGATGGCCGGAGCCGCCATCGGAGCCATTCTGGCCGGGTGGCTGGCACGGCTGGGCGGGCGCAAATGGGCGCTTGTCATCGGCGGGGTGCTGTTCATCATCGGGTCCATCGCGTGTGCGCTGTCATGGTCGGTTGCCAGCATGATCTGCGGGCGCGGCCTTATGGGGCTGGCCATCGGGATCGCCGCTTTTACCTCCCCGCTCTATCTGTCCGAAATTGCGAGCGAGAACACGCGCGGCGCGATGATTTCCACCTATCAGCTCATGATCACGGTTGGTATTTTTCTCGCCTTCATCAGTGATACGCTGTTCAGCTACCACGGCCAGTGGCGCTGGATGTTCGGGGTTATTGCCATTCCCGGCGTGCTGTTTGTGATCGGTGTGCTGTTCCTGCCCTACAGCCCGCGCTGGCTGATGATGAAGGGCCGGCGGGAGGAAGCTCTGGCCGTGCTGACAGACCTCCGCCCCACCCCGCATGAAGCCCATGCTGAAATCCGCGCGATTGATGAACAGCTCCAGCAGCGGCAGGGCGGCGTTGCGCTGCTCTGGCAGAACGCCAATTTCCGGCGTTCCATCCTGCTGGGTATGCTGCTTCAGGCCATGCAGCAGTTCGCGGGCATTAACGTCGTGATGTATTACGCGCCAAAAATCTTCGCGCTGGCCGGGTTTGTCGGCACCGCCCAGATGTGGTGCACAGCCATTATCGGCTTTGTAAACGTGCTGGCCACGGTTGCGGCTATCGGTCTGGTGGACCGCTGGGGGCGGAAACCTATTCTCTATGCAGGCTTCATCACCATGACAATTGCCATGGGGGCGCTTGCCCTGCTCAACCATAACGGACTGGACGGACAGGCGGCCAAACTGCTCTGCGTCTTCCTTATCATGATCTTCATCGCGGCCCACGCCATGTCCGCCGGGCCGCTGATGTGGGTTCTGTGCTCGGAAATTCAGCCTATCAAAGGGCGCGATCTGGGGATTACCCTGTCCACCCTGACCAACTGGGTGTCCAACATGATTGTCGGCGTCTCCTTCCTCAGCCTGCTTAATGCTCTGGGAGCCCCGCTGACCTTTGGCCTGATTGCCGCCCTCAATGCTGTCTTCTTTGTGTTTACCCGGCTGCTGGTGCCTGAAACCCGCGGCGTCTCGCTGGAAGAGATTGAACAAAACCTTATGGCCGGAAAGAAACTGCGGGATATTGGCCGCTGAGGTTTTCCTGATGGCTTGACGATCCGGTTGCCGCCTTTTAGCTTACGCCGGAAACAGTAACATTTAGTACTGTTTCCGGCTTCCAGTGTTTGTTTTCTGATACGTCGCTCCCTTCTGCGCGCCACATGTCCGGTCTTTCCGCAAAGGCCGCCCGGCACGCCGGAACCGGTGTCCGTATCCGTTTTTTTGTTTTTCTTTGTTTTCCAAAGGCAGGATCCGCCAGAGTGACAATGCATCCCCTCCCGTTCCGCCCGGTCCTGCTCTCTGCTGTCGCTTTGCTGGCGCTGTCCGGCTGTAACCGCAAAGCCGCGACCCCGCCCGCCATGCCGCCACAGCAGGTCGGCGTCATTACCCTGCATCCGCAGTCGGTCAACGTGCATACCATTTTGCCGGGCCGCACGGATGCGTATGAAATTGCTCAGGTCCGCCCACAGGTGACCGGCGTTATTCAGAAACGCCTGTTTACCGAAGGTGCGGACGTGCAGGCCGGCCAGCAGCTCTATCAGATTGACCCCTCCCGCTATCAGGCCGCGTATGACACGGCACGCGGCCAGCTTGCACAGGCCGAAGCCGCTGAAGTGACCGCCCGCGCCAAACTGCAACGCTATAAATCTCTGGTGCAGGCGCACGCCGTCAGCCATCAGGATTATGATGATGCGCTGGCTGCCGAAAAAGAAGCACAGGGCCAGATCCTGACAGCCAGAGGTCAGGTTGAAAATGCTCAGGTTGATCTGGGCTATACGCGCATGAATTCTCCCATCTCCGGGCGGATCAGCCGAAGCATCATTACCGTCGGCGCGCTCGTCACCGCCAACCAGACGGATAATACGGCCGTCGTCACGCGGCTTGACCCGATTTATGTGGACGTCAATCTGCCCGCAATCACGCTGCTGCGCCTCAAGCGGGAACTCGCGGAAGGCCGCATTACCCGTCAGGCAAACGGGGAAGTCCCTGTTACGCTGACGCTGGAAGACGGCAGCACCTATGAACATACAGGCCGCATGGCCCTCTCCGAAGTCAACGTGGATACCTCCACGGCCTCCGTCGTCGTGCGTGCGCTCATGCCCAACCCGGATAAACTCCTGCTGCCGGGCATGTATGTCCATGCACAGCTTGATGAAGGGGCAGACCCGAACGGGCTGCTCGTGCCGCAGCAGGCCGTCAGCCGCAATACACACGGGGACCCGCAGGTGTGGGTTGTCAAACCTGACGATACGGTGGAACTGCGCCAGATCCAGATTGGTCAGGCCATTGGCACAGACTGGCTGGTCACCTCCGGGCTGAAAGCCGGTGAACGCGTCGTGACCGTCGGCGTACAGAAAATCAAACCCGGCGCAAAGGTCAAACCCACGGAAACGGAAACCGCAGCCCCTCCGGCAGCATCCGACACGTCCAGCCAGAATAAAGGGCAGTAACCGGATGTCTTTTTCGCGTTTCTTTATTGATCGACCCATTTTTGCGTGGGTGATCAGCCTGATCATCATGCTGGTGGGTGGTCTGTCCATTTTCCGGCTGCCCATCGCCCAGTATCCGAGCATCGCCCCGCCGCAGATCGCCATTTCCGTCACCTATCCGGGGGCTTCCGCGGATACGGTGAACGATACGGTCGTGCGGCCTATCCTCCAGCAGATGTTTGGTCTGGACCATCTGGAATATATTTCCGCCCAGTCCTACGCCTCGGGCATGATGGAAATTGACCTCACCTTCGCGCAGGGCACCAACCCGGATATCGCGCAGGTGCAGGTGCAGAACAAGCTGCAACTGGCGCAGCCCAAACTGCCGCCGGAAGTCACGGCGCAGGGCCTGAGCATCACCAAGGCCGTGAAGAACTTCATGATGGTTCTGGCCTTTATCTCAACCGATGGCAGCATGACCGGCAGTGATATTGCCGACTATGTCGCCTCCAGCATTTCCGACCCGCTCAGCCGCGTCTCCGGCGTGGGGGATCACACCCTGTTCGGGTCTGAATACGCCATGCGTATCTGGATGGACCCCGGCAAGCTCTACAGCTACGGCCTGACTATCAAAGATGTTCAGACTGCAATCCAGACGCAGAACATTCAGGTTTCTTCGGGTGAACTGGGCGGTCTGCCCGCGAAAAAGGCGATCCGGCTTGATGCCACCATCATCGGCCCGACCCGCCTGACCTCCCCGGAAGAATTCAGGAAAATTCTGCTCAAGGTGCAGCCTGATGGCTCACAGGTCCGCATCGGGGACATCGCCAGTGTGGAACTGGGCCCGCAGACCTATAATACCAACTCTTTCTACAACAACATGCCCGCCTCCGGCATGGCGCTGAAACTTGCCCCCGGTGCCAACCAGATGCAGACGGAAGCCGCCGTGCGCGCTCAGGTGGCGCAGCTTGAAAAGTTTTTCCCGCCGGGCCTGAAGACGGTTTATCCGCTGGATACCGAGCCGTTTATCGTGCTCTCCATTGAGGAAGTGGTCAAAACGCTGCTGGAAGCCATCGCGCTGGTGTTCGTGGTGATGCTGATCTTCCTGCAAAACTTCCGTGCGACACTGATCCCGACCATTGCCGTGCCGGTGGTGCTGCTGGGCACCTTCGGGGTGCTGAACATCCTAGGCTACTCCATCAACACGCTGACCATGCTGGCCATGATTCTGGCCGTGGGCCTGCTGGTGGATGATGCCATCGTGGTGGTGGAAAACGTTGAACGTGTGATGACGGAAAAACGGCTTTCTCCCGTGGATGCCGCCCGTGTCTCCATGGATGAAATTTCCGGCGCTCTTGTGGGCATCGTGCTGGTGCTGACAGCCGTTTTCCTGCCCATGGCCGCATTCTCCGGTTCCACCGGGGTGATTTACCGCCAGTTCTCCGTCACCATTGTTGCCGCCATGTGGCTGTCTGTTCTGGTGGCCATGGTGCTGACCCCTGCCCTGTGCGCCACCATGCTCAAAGCGGGCGGGCATGAAAAAACAACAGGCCCGGCAGGCTGGTTCAACCGCCAGTTTGACCGCCTGACCAACGGGTATCTGCGGGGTGTGCAGTTCCTTATTGGCAAGACCATCCTCTCCATGGTGGGTTTTGCCCTGATTACCGCGCTGGCCGTGTTCCTGTTCATGCGTCTTCCCGGCGGCTTCCTGCCGGATGAAGATCAGGGGCTGATTTTCGGGCAGGTTACCATGCCGCCCAACACGCCTATGGCGGAAACAGAAGCTGCCAACCATGAAATTACCGACTACGTCCTCAAGGCCGAAGGCTCTCTGGTCGAATCCGTTTACGCCATTAACGGCTTCAACTTTGCCGGGCAGGGTCAGAACTCCGGCGCGTTCTTCATCCGTCTGAAAGACTGGAAAGACCGCCCGCTGGCATCGCAGACGTCCTCCGCCATCGCCGGCCGGATCATGAAGCACTTCTGGTTCAGCCCCAAGGCGCAGATCTTTGCCATCAACCCGCCTGCGGTGCTGGAACTGGGCAATGCCACCGGCTTTGACCTTGAGCTGGAAGACCGCGGCCATCTGGGCCACCAGAAGCTGCTGGAAGCCCGCAACATGGTGCTGGGCCTTGCCTCCAAAGACCCACGCCTGATGGCCGTGCGCCCGAACGGCATGGAAGACGCCTCCCAGTACCATCTGGACATCGACCGGGAAAAAGCCAACGCGCTGGGCATCACGATTGATGACATCAACACCACCATTCAGGGGGCGCTGGGGTCCATCTACGTCAACCAGTTCACCCGGAATGACCGTGTGAAGCAGGTCTATATTCAGGGCGTGCCGGAAGCGCGCATGCTGCCGAGCGATCTGGACAAATGGTACATCCGCAACGCCCTGCAAACCCTCACGCCGCTGAATGCCTTTGCCTCCGGGCACTGGGACCTCGGCCCGCAGAAAGTGGAAAACTATAACGGCCTGAATGCCTTTGAAATTCTGGGCCAGCCTTCCCCCGGCTACAGCTCGGGCGACTCTATTGACGCCATCAAGAGCGTTCTGGCCAAACTGCCGGCTGGCGTAGGGTATGAATGGACCGGCCTGTCTTTTGAACAGGTTGCGTCCGGCTCTTCCACAGGGCCGCTTTATGCACTCGCGCTGGTGGTCATTCTGCTGTGTCTGGCGGCTCTGTATGAAAGCTGGGCTATTCCGCTGGCGGTGATGCTGGTCATTCCGCTAGGGGTTCTGGGTGCCATTGCCGCAACACTGTGCCGCAGCCTTGATAACGACGTCTACTTTCAGGTGGGGCTGCTGACCACGGTCGGTCTGGCCGTGAAAAACGCCATTCTGATTGTGGAATTTGCCAAAATGGCCTTTGAACGCGGCGAGTCCCTGACGGATGCCGTGCTGACGGCCGCGCGCGAACGTCTGCGCCCCATTCTGATGACGTCCATTGCGCTGGTCGTCGGGGTGTTCCCGCTGGCCATTGCAACGGGTGCAGGCAGCGCCTCCCGCGTGGCCATTGGCACCGCCGTGGTGGGCGGTATGGCGACTGCCACCCTGCTGGCCGTTTACTTCGTGCCGGTTTTCTTTGTGGTGGTGCTGCGGCTCTTCAAGGTCCGCCGTATCAGCGAACGTCAGGAAGCTCCGTCTTCTGCCCCGTCAGCTTCCGGAAACGAGTAAGCGCATGTCTACACATTTTTCGTCATACACTTCGCGCCGCGTCCGTGCTCTGAGCCTGACTCTGGCCGCTGGCCTGCTGTCCGGCTGCACGATGATCCCGAAATACAAACGGCCAGCTCCCCCGCTGGCCACCACCTGGCCGGGCTACCAGAACACCGGGGCACCAAAAATCGCACAGGCGGCCTATGATATCGGGTGGGAAGATTTCTTTACCGATGCACGGCTGAAGGCGCTGATCACCATCGCCATCCGCGAAAACCGGGATCTGCGCATTTCCGCCGCCAACATCATGCAGGCACAGGGGCAGTATGATGTGCAGCATGCGGGCCTCTTCCCGACTATTTCCGCCACTGGCGGCCCGATCTATCAGGCACCGGCCAGTGCCTCGGGCCTCAGCTTTGCGCCCGGTCTGGAGCAGAACCGTAGCGGAGATCCTTTTGGCGGAGGTCGGGTCTTTAAATATTATCAGGGGGGGATCGGCTTTTCCTCCTACGAGATTGATCTGTTCGGCCGTATCCGCAGCCTGACACAGGCCGCCGCGCAAAAAGCCCTGTCTCAGGAAGCCTCCCAGCGCAGTATGCTCATCAGCATTATCTCGCAGGTGGCCACAGCCTATGTCACATGGCTGGGGGACCGGGACACGCTGGCTCTGGCCGACACAACGCTGGCCAACCAGCAGGACACCCTGAATCTGACCCGCACCAAATATGCGCATGGGGAAGAAAACCTGCTGACCGTCCGGCAGGCAGAAACACAGGTGCAGCAGAGTGCGGCCCTGCGCGCCGATTCCCGCCGGAAAGTGGAGCAGGATGAAAACCTGATTTCTCTGCTGATTGGCGCCCCTATCCCGACGAACCTGCCACCGGCACGGCCTCTGGGCGAGCAGACCCTGCTGGCGGACCTGCCCGCAGGCCTGCCCTCAGACCTGCTGGAACGGCGGCCAGACATTGTCTCGGCCGAGCATAATCTGCTGTCGGCTCAGGCTAATATCGGTGCGGCACGCGCCGCGTTCTTCCCGCGCCTGACACTGACGGCAAATGATGGTGTTTCCAGCTTGCAGTTCCATAAACTGTTTACTGCTGCGGCCACCACGTGGGGGCTGAATCCCTCGCTGCAAATCCCGCTCTGGACGTGGGGCATGAACAGCGGGAACCTGAAGGCCTCCAAGGCCGAGCGCGACGTGCAGATTGCCACTTATGAAAAAACGGTGCAGTCCGCCTTCCGTGAGGTGGCGGATGCACTGGCCGCACGGGAAGCCTATCTGGACGAAAAGAAGCAGGCGGATGATCTGGTTGTGTCCTCCGCCGATGCTTTCCGCCTGGCAAAAATGCGGTTTAACGCCGGGTCTGATTCCTATCTGACCACGCTGGAATCCCAGCGCTCATATCTACAGGCGCAACAGATGCAAATCATGGTTGCGGTCTCCAAATACCAGAATCTGATCACCATCTATCGCGCTCTGGGTGGCGGCTGGACACCCCATACGCAGGCCCCGGCAAACCCGGCCAGCGTTGTCCGCCAGACGCCTGCCACCAGCACCACAACTGGCTGAACTATACTGCGGGAAGCCGGGGATAAAAACCCGGCTGAACCAGCTCTGAGCATCGCTCCAGACCAGCATCGCCCATTTTTTACCCAGCCCCACGGTCCGGACTGCCGACTGTCCGCCAACCGTTGGAGTCTGGGCCTGTGAGCCGTGAGCCGTGAGCCGTGAGCCGTGAGCCCGCTCCCTAAACCCATGTCAGCACTCGTCAACCCCGTGCCCGGACTTTTAGCAAGCAGGAGCTATTCCAGAAGGCGGAGTTGCATGGCGCACCGTGTGCCGGGCGGAAACCCACACTCGTCTTCTTCCGCAAGAGCAGCACGCAGGTCTGGCTCCAGCGCCTGCTCCTCAAGAATTTCAAAACCTATTTTTTGATAAAACGGCGCATTCCAGGGTACGTCCCGGCAGGTGGTGAGGGTAATCCGCTGAAACCCGCCCTGCTGTGCCGCCTGACGCACCGCTGCCAGCAACGCTCTGCCAACCCCGCGCCCCTGAGCCTCGGCTTCTACGGAAATTTCCAGAATATGCAGCCGGTCCCGCACTCGCTCGGCTGTCAGAAACCCTACCGGGCGGCCCTGTTGCGTCACCGCCACCCAGCATGTTCCAGCCTCAAGACTGGCCATGTGCGTCTCCACCGGAAGGCACGGACCTTCGGCAATCCACGCAAGAGAAGGGATGCTTGTGAAGCTCTGCGCCGCAGACCGCTCAATCTCCGGCAACAGCACCACATCTTCATACCGCGCCAGACGCACGGAAATGTCGGAAGAATGTTTAACGGGCAAAGGCAGTGAGGATTTCATGAGCCCGCTGTGCCATCCGCCCCACCACACATACAAGGGAAATATATCGTATTTTTTCAGTCAGGCATCCCTCAGAAAAACCCGAACAATAAAAAAGGCCGTCTGAAAAGACGACCTTTTCCACACTCCATAAGGGAGAGAACTTTTTATTTAGCTGCGGTGAGCTTCAGCACCCAGAGCTGAGCAATGTCCTGAGCACCGCCGCCGCCATCAACCGTTTTCAGCGTGGCGATTGCATCCGCCTTTTTGCCAGCAGCAAGCTGAGCCAGACCGTAGTGGAGACGGGCCACATTCACGTCCGCAACACCCTTGGCAATAGCCTGCTGCATCAGGCCCAGACCTTTATCGGCCTGACCGAAGGTGACCGTGTTGTAGCCAACCGTCAGCAGATCATCACCAGTTTTCTGCTTGAGCGCTGCGGCTTCATCCGCCGCGAGAGAGGCTTTTTTGTCCGCCACGGATTTTTCAACCATGGCTTTCAGGCGAGCCTGACGCGGAGCTTCCGCTCCCTGCCCCAGCACATTGGCCTGATAGCCCTGATTCATCAGATCCAGCGCAAGCTGCGGCATGCCGGACTGCATGGCGATTTCCGTCATCTCCATGAAGTCACGCGCCTGAGACACATTTCCGGCAGCCAGACGGATGCGATAGACATCAAGCTGGAGAGACGTCGGGATTTTGGGGTTCACAATCAGTTCGTGCAGCAGCAGCGCCCAGTATTCCTTCTTGGGGTAATACGTCGCCAGCAGCACATAGGCGTGTGTGGTGGTTGCAGAATCTTTCATGGCGGTCGCACTGGCACCCAGCATCTGCAACTGGGATTCTGCCGGCGTTTTCTTCGCCTTGATCTCCTGCCCTATCTGCTCTTTCAGCACACGAACGGAATTCGGGTAGTCTTTCTGAAGGTAATAGGACTGCGCAAGAAGCGTATCCATTGTGGGGTTTGAGCCCACTTCCTTCTGGTAGCGCTCAATGGCTTTAACCGCGCGCGGGTAGTCCTTGGCGGTGTAAGCCATTGTTGCTTCAGACATCAGCATCTGGTGCTTGGTGTCTTTGGGTGTACGCGGGGACGCAATCAGCTTGTCATAAGCCTGAGTAGCCACATCCAGATTGCCGCCCTGTGTCGCCACAGCCGCGCGCATCTGGGTAATGGTGTAGGACTCGTAGTCACTCTTGCCCTTTACCGCGTCAGCAGCATTCACCGCAGCCATAGCCTTGGTGTAATCGTGCGCGGACAGAGCTGACTGTGCCTGCTGCAAGGCTTTGCCGACATCTGCTCCAAGCACATCCTCAGCCTGCGCTGCGGGGTAGGAGAGAGCAAATGCGGCACTTGCAAACAGTGCGACGCGTAAAAGACGAGATGACATCAGATCACTGACCTTCTGCGAATTGTTCCTGCCCGATAATGCCAAGCTTGGTCACGCCAAGTCGCTGGGCGTCTGCCATAACATGCACTACCGTTTTGTAATCGGCCAGACGGTTTGGCTGCAAATGCACTTCAGGCTGCTGATCTTCCGGGCCGGTTGCCGCTTCGCGCAGGCGCGCCTGAAGATCTTCCTCACTAGTAACAGGCTGCCCGTTCCAGGTAATGCTGTTGTCAAAGTCAACCGCAAGCGTCACCACGGGCGATTCAACCGTGGAAGGCGGCGGGTTGCCCTGCGGCAGGTCGATGGAAACGGCCTGGGTCTGCAACGGAATTGTGATGATAAGCATGATCAGCAGAACCAGCATCACGTCGATCAACGGCGTGGTGTTGATATCGACAATGCCTTCGTCTTCCGTCGTGCTTTCCGATCCGACATTCATGCCCATGGGGTGTCACTCTCTTAAAACTCTGGTTCCACGGCACGGTCCAAACCAGGCCGGACGCGGGATAGTGGACTGAAGCCCACCCCCTCCCCTCAGGGAGGAGGAGGTGGAACCCCTACTCGGTCAGTTGGTTTTTGGCCGCTCGGTAATGAAGTCGATATGATAGATACCAGCTTCCTGACAGGCCTCAATCAGCTTGCCGACAGACTCATAGCGGCTCTTCACGTCGCCACGGATCTGAATCTGCGGCTGCGGTTTCTGAACCGCCGCTTTTTCAAGCCGGTCCAGAAGATCAGCCCGGCCCTTAAGCGGCGTTTCGTCCCAGTATGCCTGTCCGTTTTCCGCCACTGCAAGCACGACGTTAGACATCTTTGTCTGTGTCGGCTGGTTCATATCCTTCGGCAAAGTTACCTTGACCGTGTGGGTTGCAACCGGAATTGTGATCAGAAAGATGATCAGCAACACCAGCATGACATCAACGAGGGGAGTTGTGTTGATCGCCGATACGACGTCGTCTTCGCCCCCGCTGTCTCCGACAGACATACCCATGATTAACCTACCCGGTTAGAGATGGTTGAGGTGGTGGGAGAGTTGTCAGCGCGGACAACAATGCTTTCTGCACCGGCGCCATGACGCAGGCCACCAATCAGGATGGACTGAAGGTCGGCAGCAAAATCACGCACGCGGTCCATAGCCCCTTTGTTACGACGCACCAGCAGGTTGTACCCCAGCACGGCCGGAACAGCGGTCGCCAGACCAATAGCCGTCATGATCAGAGATTCACCAACCGGACCAGCAACCTTGTCGATGGAAGCCTGACCGGCAATGCCGATGGCTGTCAGGGCGTGATAAATACCCCAGACGGTGCCGAACAGACCAACGAACGGAGAGGTGGAGCCCACGGTGCCCAGGAAGGCCAGACCAGACTGAAGGCTGTTCTGGATGTTGTTCACCGAACGCTGAATGGACAGGGAGGTCCAGCTGTTCAGGTCGATGGATTCCTGCATCGTGCCTTCATGATGTTCGGCTGCAACAATGCCGGTGTCAGCAATGTAGCGGAACGGAGAGGTGGATTTCAGGGCGGCAGCACCTTCCTGAATGGTGCTCTTCGTCCAGAACTGCTTGGTGGCTTCCTTAGCGGCAGCGAACAGACGAGCCTGTTCGATGAACTTGGTGATCATGATGAACCAGGTGCCCAGGGACATGATCAGCATGATCATCAGCACGCCACGTGCAATGATGTCACCGTTGGACCACAGAGCGCCAAGACCGTACGGGTTGGCTTCTTCTTTTGTGGCCGGAGCTGCGGCTGCCGGAGCGGGCGCATCAGCAGCGGGAGCCGGGGCATCGGCTGCGGGGGCCGCAGGTGCGGAGGCATCAGGCGTCGGGGCAGCAGGAGCAGCCGTGTCAGCCGGGGCCGGAGCTGCTGCATCGGGAGCAGGAGCGGCAGGCGCTGCGGTGTTATCCGTAGCAGCAGGAGCAGCAGGCGCTGATGCAGCAGGAGCCGGAGCATCCTGAGCCAGAGCCAGAACCGGTGTCGCCGTGCCCAGCATGACCGCAAGGGCCGGAACCGCGAGACCCGACACTGGAAGACGAGACAGTCTGATCATGTACCTAAAAATCCTTATCTTTGTCGGCCTGGTGACGGAGCCTCCCGGCACCAGGCAGTTTTCTGCAGAGTTCGGCTCAATGCCGGGATCAGTCATCCAGTCTGAACCTGATCACATACACCTTGTGAAGCTCCTTGACGGGCACACCGTTCTTCATGGCCGGGCGATACCGGGCCTTGTGAACGTAATCCAGAGCAGCCTGTGCGAAGGATTGTCCCCCCTGCACGGACTGAACAGAACAGTTGCTCGTCATCCCCGTTGTCTCCACGTCACATGCAACCGTCACACGACCTTCAATATTGTCTTCCTCCATATCAGGCGGATAGACGGGCCGGGCGTTGTTCAGCGGCGATGTACCAGCCGATGTGTCCGGCGAATTGGTCGGTGCCGCAGTTGAGGCAGGCTCGCTCGACACGGGTGGTGCCGGAGCCGTTGTCGTCTGCGGGGGCGTCGCCTTTTTGGGCGGCGTCCGGGCCACATGCTTGATCGGCGGTTTAGGCGGCGGCGGTGGCAGAATTCTGGTCTTGATCGGCGGATGCGAAACCGGAACGCTCGCAGACGTCCCCATACCGAACATCAGTCCCATAACCGCCAAGAGATGCAGCAGAATTACAACCAGCAGAGCAACAACACCGACAACAGCTCCTGTTCCGACGACAAAGCGCACCGGACTCTGTTGCTGTTGCGCGTGGTCCTTCATATTTCTACATCCTCCTTCTTCCACGCCAGCCAAAGAAACACTGGCCAGCGCCATCACCTGATCTATGGCATCAAAAACTGATGGCCCTGCACCAACATTTCGTGCCTCAGCACTGGATAGACTGACAGAGCTGCATGGCTGCCATCTTCCTGACCCTGATTGGGCAATTTGACAGCAAATATGTCAAGAATGTTCTTGATCGAAAATGAACACTGCCCCCTTTCAATGCAGACGGCCCACAAAACAGGCATATCATCCAGATCCGCAGAAAAAAGCCACTTTCTGTTGAGATGTGCCAGAATCAGGGTCATTCATGCCTGTTTTGAGCCCATTTGAATTTAAAAAAAAATTCTTTGTAACGTTCCTGAATCTGTCGTGGTTCCCGTTCTCCACGCAATATAAAAAAACGGGCCCCAGAGGAGCCCGTTTTTTAACCCGTTGCAAACGTGCAGTTTATTGCGCGTTTGCACTTGCTTCAGACCGGGTCGCCCCGACCCGCGCCGCCAGAGCGGCAGCCATAAAGGCATCCAGATCCCCGTCCAGCACAGCGGCAGGGTTTCCGGTTTCAACATTGGTCCGCAGATCCTTGACCATCTGGTACGGAGCCAGAACGTAAGAGCGGATCTGGTGCCCCCAGCCGATATCCGTTTTGGCGGCTTCCGTCGCGGCGGCAGCAGCCTCACGCTTTTGCAGCTCCACCTCATACATCCGCGCCCGCAGCATCTGCATGGCGGTTGCACGGTTACGGTGCTGGGAGCGGTCCGTCTGACACGCCACCACAATCCCGGTCGGGATATGGGTAATACGAATGGCCGAATCGGTCTTGTTGACGTGCTGGCCACCCGCGCCGGAAGCCCGGAAGGTATCCACCTTAAGATCGGAATCATTGATTTCGATCTCAATCGAATCGTCAATCACCGGATACACCCAGACGGACGCAAAGGACGTCTGCCGGCGGGCCGCGGCATCAAACGGGGAGATCCGCACCAGACGATGCACCCCGGCCTCCGTCTTCAGCCAGCCATAAGCGTTCGGGCCGGAAACCAGCATGGTGGCCGATTTCAGCCCTGCCTGTTCGCCTTCCGAACTTTCCATCAGCGTGACCTTATACCCATGAGCTTCCGCCCAGCGGGTATACATGCGCAGCATCATCTCGGCCCAGTCCTGCGCTTCCGTCCCGCCGGCACCGGCGTTGACTTCCAGATAGCAGTCATTGCTATCCGCCTCGCCAGACAACAGGCTTTCCGTCTCGCGCCGCTTGGCCTCTTCCGCCAGAGCTTTCAGGGCCGCCGTGGCTTCCGCCACCACTTCCGTATCCCCTTCCGCTTCCGCCAGTTCAACCAGCTCACAGGTATCCAGAACGCTGCTCTCCAGCTTCTGCACACCGTCAACCTGCCCGGCCAGCAGGGTGCGTTCCCGCATCAGCTTCTGGGCTGCGTCGGAATCATTCCATAAATCCGGGTCTTCTGCCCGGTTGTTCAGTTCGGCAAGTCGGGCCTGAGCGACATCCCAGTTAAAGATGCCTCCTCAGCAGTGCCACCGACTGCTTGATCTGTTCATTAAGGGCTTCTGTCTCAGCCGACATCGGGCCGTCTCTCCATCAGGTCTTTATAAATCGTGTGTTTGCGAACGGCCTCAATAAAGGCCGCCCATGCCAATGTCACCCCCGGACGCGGCCGGAGGCGCTTTTGGCGCGCCGGGAGACGCAGGCTGGCCGGACCCGGCGGCCGTAGCGCCGGACTGGCCTGCCCCGGCGGCCATATCACTTTCCGAATCCGCCATGTTTTCAGCCCCGGTATCCGCCGCCGTCAGCTCGTGCGAGGCGCCGTTATCCGCAAGACTGACACTGACACCCGGAATCTGGCCGGGCTTGAAGGCATCAATCGCCACGCCACGGCCTGTATCATACCGCACCAGCGTGATGCCCTCCGGCGCAGCAAAATCCAGCTTCGGGCGGCCTTCCACCGCGGTTTTCATCACCTTGTTCCAGATCGGCCCGGCAATGGTGCCACCGGTCTCGTTCTTGCCCAGTGATGTCGGCGTATCAAAGCCAATCCACACCACAGTCACCAGATCGGGCGAATAGCCTGCAAACCATGCATCGTTAAAGTTCTGGCTGGTGCCGGTCTTCCCGGCCAGCGGATAATCAATCCCCTTCCCGGCCTGAACACCCGTCCCGCGCCGGATAACATCCTGCAACATGGTAGTGATCTGGAAAGCACTTTGTTCGGACGCCACGCGCGGGCGGTTATCCTGCACTTCAGGAATTTCATCCTGTCCGGGCATGACGAACTTTACCGCATCATTCTGCACGGGGGCTGCCGCCGGGGCCGGTCCTTTTGCGCCATCGACCCCTTTAGGGGCATCCGGGAAAACCGCATCCGTATCGGAAGCCCCTGCGGCAGAGGACGGACCTGCTGCCGCACCGGGGCCGCCCGCACTGGCACCCGCCGCCGCTTCAGCCGCCTGAGCCGAGGCCGCGACCAGAGAAATTCCTTCCGGACGCCAGATCACATGGCCTTCACGGTCCTGCACGTCATCAATCAGGGTCGGGGTGACTTTCCGGCCCCCTGCGGCCAGTGACGCATACGCTCCGGCCTCTTTCAGCACTGTTGTTTCCACAGCCCCCAGTGCTGCGGGCAGCACATGCGGCATGGAATCCACCAGCCCGATTCGGGTCGCCATATCCGCCACATTCTTGATGCCGATATGGGCCGCCAGACGGATAGTCACCAGATTGCGGGATTCCCGCAAAGCATCATGCAGGGACGTCGGGCCCCAGAAATCTTTCTCATAGTTGTTCGGGTGCCATGTGCCGTAGGACACTGGCGAGTCATCAAACGACTGAGAGGGTGAGATGCCCTGCTCCATCGCCTGCAGATAGACAAACGGCTTGAAGGAGGAGCCGGGCTGACGCAGCGCCTGTGTTGCACGGTCAAACTGGGACGTCTGGAAAGACCAGCCGCCCACCAGCGCCAGCACGCGCCCGGTGCGGGCGTTCAGCGTCACCACAGCGCCTTCCACATGCGGCACCTGCATCAGGCCGACGCGGCTGCTCCCGGCCTGCGGCTCGACCATCACCAGATCCCCTGCCTTCAGCAGACGGAAACGCCGCGTCCACGCCAGATCGCGGTCCTGAATTTCTCCCGTTTGCGGGGTCCCGCCCTGCATGGTGGCACCGCGCCGCACAACAGCGCCCTCCAGCCAGCCAACCCGGCCATGCGCCGGGTCCAGCACGACCGCCAGACGCCACTGGTCCAGCATTCCCAGCGGGGCCACTTCGGCTTTCAGAGCCGCAACCCAGTCCTCCTGAGAGGATGATGCGCTGATGGTCTCCACATGCCTGACCGGGCCACGCCAGCCACCGTGCGCGCGGTCATACGCCATCAGCCCCTGCCGCAGCATTGTCTGCGCTGTGAGCTGAAGGGACGGGTCCAGACTGGTATGGACATCCAGCCCGCCCTGCATGGTCATGTCCTGACCATATTTTTCCAGAAGCTGGCGACGGACTTCCTCAGCAAACCATTCAGAACCGGGGGCCGGGCCGGGGCGCACAAAATTATGCGGAATCAGCGGTTCCGCTTCCGCAGCCCGCGCAGCCTCGTGCGTCAGCGCGCCTGTCTCGGCCATGCGTTCCAGCACCCAGTTACGGCGCCCGCGCGCGGCCTCGGGGAAGCGAACCGGATTATAGTTGGTGGGGGATTTGGGCAGCGCCCCAAGGAAGGCGGCCTCCGCATCATCAAGCTGGTCCAGAGGTTTGTTGAAATAGGTCTGCGCGGCAGCCCCGATGCCGTAAGCACCGCTGCCCAGATAGATTTCGTTCAGATAGATTTCGAGGATCTTGCTTTTGGGCAGAACCTGCTCAATCCGCATGGCAAGAAAGGCTTCCTTGGCCTTTCGCTTCATGGAAACCGCGTTACTGCCCAGCAGCATGACGCGCGCCACCTGCTGCGTGATGGTCGAGGCCCCGATCGGCCTGCGTCCCTTGCCCCGTGTAAGGTCTGTCAGTCCGGCGCGTGCGATTGCCAGAGGATCAACCCCCTTATGGCTCCAGAATTTCTGGTCTTCCGCGGCAATAAAGGCGTTTTTCACCCGGTCCGGAATAGCGCTGTACGGCACAAAAACCCGGCGTTCATCCGCCAGTTCGGCAATCAGCCGGTCATCCGACGCATAAAGGCGGCTCATCACCGGCGGCTGATAGGTCCGCAGGCCCTCAACCGTCGGCAGGTCAGACACAATGCCTTCATACTGGGTCCAGACGATAACCGCAGCCCCTGTCGTGCCGACAAGTGCCAGGGCCGCCACCGTCCCCAGCAGCCCCCGCCACTGGCGGAAACGCGGCCTGCGCCATGCAGGGCCGTGACGGGAAGAGGCTTCTCTCCCCTCGTTTTTATTGGAAGAAGACCCGGGTTCACCAGAAGACGGAGTTCTTGTCATGCAGGTCCTTTACCATTCTCATGCGCTGCCGTCTTCAGTCTCGTCGCTCTTCCTGACCACATCATGGCGAATTTTGTCTTTTATCCCAGCATTTCGCCCAGAAAGCGGGCTGTATAGTCCACAACCGGGATAATCCGGCCATAATTGATGCGTGTCGGGCCAATAACACCAATCGCGCCGACAATCCGGTTGGCCTCATTCCGGGCGGGGGCCACCACCATGGACATGCCCGTGCCGCCAAATAATCCGCTTTCCGCGCCGATAAAAATCCGCACACCTTCAGAATTTTCCGCCAGTTCCAGCAGCCGCAGCATGGTTTCCTGCCGCTCCAGCCGCTCAAACAGCGCCTGAATGGCCAGCAGGCGCTCCTGCCCGTCCACATCCGTCAGCAGTTTGCCCTGCCCGCGAATAATCAGGGTGCCGCCGCGCTCTTCATCCCCACCACCCCAGATTGCCAGACCGCTTTCCACCACGTCTGTGGTTAACTGATCCAGCGCGCTCCGGTTTTCCGTAATATCTGCCCCCACCCGCTCCCGCAGGTCCGGCAGGGTTGCCCCAAGGGCATGCGCGTTCAGGTAATTGGCGGCTTCCACCAGAGCCGAGGGCGGCATGCCGACGGGCGTTTCAATCACCCGGTTTTCCACATGCCCGTCCGTGCCCACCAGAACAACCAGCGCCCGGTTGCCGCCCAGCGCCACAAATTCAATATGTTTGACGCCACCCTCACCTTTTGGCGCAATCACCAGCCCGGCCGCATCGGACATCCCAGACAGCAGGGAGGACGCCTCCGTCAGCGTATCCTGCAAAGACCGCCCGCGTGCCTCCAGAGACTGACCAATCCCGCGCCGCTCTTCTTCCGAGAGGCTGCCAAACTGCAACAGGCCATCCACAAACAGACGCAGCCCGGCCTCCGTCGGCAGGCGCCCCGCAGACGTATGCGGGGAAAACAGCAGGCCTGCTTCCGTCAGAGAGGCCATGACATTCCTGATCGTGGCCGGGGAGAGCGGCAGCCCGAGCCTGCGGGAGAGCGTGCGTGAGCCAACGGGCTCGCCGCTGGCCACATATTCCTCCACAATTTCCCGCAGAATGGTGGCGGAGCGGGTATCCAGCCCCGGCGGCAGAACAGGCTTTGCTGGGTGCAGACCACGTTTCATGAGGGTCAGACCTCCTCCTTCACAACAGGATCTTTCTGCTTCTGCGCATCTGCGTCCGGTATGACAAGAAAAACAATGGTGCGGCTCCAAGGTTTCACTCCTGCCAAAACCGCTTTATGTGCAGAGACCATATTGTTTTAAGGAGTTCCCCATGCGCCCGTCCGGCCGCCAGCCCAACCAGATGCGCCCCGTCACCATTGAAACCGGCTTTGCCCGCCACGCGGAAGGCTCGGCCCTTATCCGCGTCGGCGGCACGGAAGTGCTCTGCGTCGCCAGTGTTGAAAACCGCGTGCCGCCTTTCCTGCGCGGCAAGGGCACCGGCTGGGTGACGGCGGAATACGGCATGCTGCCCCGCGCCACCCATACCCGTGGCAACCGTGAAGCCGCCAAAGGCAAGCAGTCTGGCCGCACGCAGGAAATCCAGCGCCTGATTGGCCGCTCCCTGCGCTCCGTAGTGGATCTGGCCGCTCTGGGGGAAATGAGCATCACGCTGGACTGTGACGTTCTGAACGCCGACGGCGGCACACGCTGCGCCTCCATTACCGGGGCATGGGTGGCCCTGCGTCTGGCCCTTGGCCAGCTTGTGGCCAAAAACGTGCTGACCCATATGCCGCTGCGCGGGCAGGTTGCCGCCGTGTCCTGCGGCCTGACCAAGGCGGGCCCGGTGCTGGATCTGGACTATGAAGAAGACAGCGCCGCCGCCGCTGACACCAATTTTGTGCTGACAGCCGACCGCCGCATTGTAGAAATTCAGGGCACAGCCGAAGAGTCTCCGTTTACGGAAGATGCCTTTAACGAGCTGTTTGCACTGGCCCGCACCGGCGTGTCCGTCCTGTTTGACGCCCAGACGCTGGCTGTTGAAACCGCGGAGAACCGCTGACATGACGCCCGGCAAACTGGAGGCTGATAAGCTGGAAGCAGGCAGTAAACTGGTTCTGGCCAGCCATAACGCAGGCAAGCTGGCCGAATTTTCGACCCTGCTGGCGGATTTTGGGGTGACCGTGCTGTCCGCCGGGGACCTCAATCTGCCGGAACCGGAAGAAACCGCCACCACGTTTACCGGGAACGCCGCCATCAAGGCGCTGGCGGCGGCCAGGGCAACGGGTCTGCCCGCTCTGGCGGATGATTCCGGCCTGTGCGTCAGCGCACTGGGCGGCGCTCCGGGCATTTACTCAGCCCGCTGGGCTGGCCCGGACAAAGACTTCCCCGCCGCCATGGCCCGGATTGAAGACGGCATCGGCTCTGACGAGCGCGACGCATGGTTTATCTGTGTGCTGTGTCTTGCCTACCCGGACGGCACCACCCGCAGCTTTGAAGGGCGCGTGGATGGCAGCATCACATGGCCCCCGCGCGGTGAAAAAGGTCATGGTTATGACCCGATTTTTACCCCCACGGGAGAAAGCCGGACCTTTGCCGAAATGGAAGAGGCCGAGAAAAACGCCATAAGCCACCGGGCGCGGGCGTTTCAGGCTTTCAAACAGGCCTGTCTCGATTAAGGTGTTTTTCGGGCAGAGCCGCAACGCTCTGCCTGAGCATTTTCTGTGCTGTGTAGGCAGCCTTCCCCCCACAGGCACACCAAAGTCCGGAACAACAGAAACACCATGACGACGCCAAACGCGCAGCAGGCTTCTTCCTACACCCCTCTGGACCTTGAAGGCGTCCGGACCTTTCTTGCAACACTCCCAGCCATTGCGGCGCGCCTTGGGGGCACACCGGATGCATGGCGGGTGTGGGAAGTCAGTGACGGCAACCTCAACATGGTGTTTCTGGCGGAAGGTCCCCAGGGCAGCGTCTGTCTGAAGCAGTCTCTTCCGCATGTGCGGGTAGACCCCTCATGGAAAATGCCGCTTGACCGCACGTTTTTTGAAGCCGCCTATCTGCGCGCCGTGTTTCCGCATGTGCCGGACCTGACGACCGAATGTCTGCATTTTGACGCAGAGCAGTTTATTCTGATTGTGCCGGGCCTTTCCGGGCACACCGTGATGCGCACCGCCATGATGGCCGGACATTTTTACCCGTCTGTTGCCGCACAGGTGGGCGATTTTGTTGCGCGCAGCACGTTCGCAACATCCCTGCTGGCAGAACCGTTTGAACGGATTATGGACCGCCGGATCTGCTTTGCGCGCAACCAGACGCTCACACGCATTACGGTCGATCTGGTGCTGACAGACCCATATCATGACCACCCACGCAACCACTGGGCGGACCCGCAGATCACCCCCATTGTAGACGCCCTGCGCGCCAGCCCGGCCGTGCAGGCGCGTAGTGATAGTCTGCGTCTGCGTTTTTTAAGCGCGCCGCAGGCTCTGCTGCACGGGGACCTGCATACCGGCTCCATCATGACCGATGGCACCGATACAAGAATTATTGACGGGGAATTTGCCACCTATGGCCCCATTGGCTTTGATGCCGGGCTTTTTACTGGCAACCTGATCCTGAGCCTCTTCGCAACGCCCGACCGGGCCGGACAGGCATTGCATCTGGATATGATCCAGACATTCTGGACAAGTTTCAAAAAAGGCTTCCTCGCTCTCTGGCAGGACAGAGAATGGGCGGAGGACCGCTCAACGCTCTATTATGCCACCACAGACAAATCCACGCAGAATTTTGAAAAATCTCTTTTTATTCAAAATATTTTTCAGGATACTGTGGGCTTCTGCGCCGCAGAAATCATCCGCCGCACCATTGGCTATGCCCATGTGGCCGATTTTTCAGTGCTGACCGACCCTTCTCTGCGCACCACGCGCCAGAAAGCAGCCCTTCTGTTTGCAAAAGACTGCCTTGAACAGAAAAAACCCCTGAAATCTCTGGCTGATTTTCTGGAGCTGCTCTACCTGCATATGTCTGCTTTGTGAGGCTCTCAAAGCAGACACAGCACAGCACAGCACAGCACAGCACAGCACAGCACAGCACAGAAAATTATATTTTTATAAGCTCACAATAGAAAACCCTTTAATTAAAAACATACTCTCAGATTTTCTCTTCGGCGTTATATGCAGCAACAGGTTCGATCGGAAAACGGATCAGGTGGTAGGGCGGCTTTCTTTTATCCTGCCCGCCATTAAAGCTGGCCAGACGGTTCCACTGCCCCAATGTGCAATAAACATGCGTTTTTGTGCAGAAAATCCCATCAGGTGAGAGAACACGCGGGTCATGCACCATCAGGTCGAAAGACCCGTCTGTATTGCGCCGCAAAATGGAATCCTGCTCGAAGTTTGTTGTATAAATCCGTCCCTGCGCATCGGTCGCCAGCCCGTCGGCTGTTCCTTTTTCCCCTTCATCTTTCACGGCTGCGGCCAGCGCGGCTTCCGTCACAGTCGGGTCGGCCAGCAGCGTGGTCGGCAGACTGTATAGTCTGCGGCTGGTCAGCGGAGCGTAAAACAGGCGGTCGCTCTTCGGGCTGAGCGTAATGCCATCAGCGCCCCCCACCACAAAGCGCGGTGGCTTACCGGGCGTGTAAACCAGTGGCACCCCTTCCACCACCGCCATAAAGCCCGGCTCCGCCTGTGTGGAAGGATGGGTCGCCAGAACACGCCGCTGCTGGCCTGAGGCAATATCCACCACCACGAGTGCCGGGCTGTGCCCGAAAGAACTGTCCGTTACATAAGCCGTGCCCGCCTGCCCGTGCGTCAGGTCCACGCGCAGATCATTCATGTGGCTGTCTGGCAGCAGAGCCGGAGCCTTCAGCACAATTTTATGCACCAGCCTGCCGGTAGAAGGCTCAAAACAGACCAGCTTGGCGGCACCCGGCTGCAAGAGCTGGCCTGCCAGTTTACCATCATCAATCGCCCAGATCCGGCCCTGCGTATCCATGGTCATCCCGTGGATGGACATCAGCCGGTCCGCCGGGGCGGCAGAAGACGGCAGGCTGAGGGCCGCCGTGGGCCATGGCACCACACGCCCCTGCACCAGTTCCCCCAGCGTGGCTCCCTTATGGTTTACGGCATGGCGCGGGAAGCCCACAAAAATACGCCCCTCGTCCGTCACCACCACGCCGGACGGGCCGGGACCGTAAAAATCAGCAACAATTTCAAACGATCCGGCGGATTCATACCCCTGATCACCATTCACCCCGGTTGTAGGGGTGCCACCACCCTGTACGGCTCCCTGTACGGTGCCCTGCGCGGGCTGTTGCGCCGCCCGTGCTTCTGGCGCCCGCAATAGGCCTGCGGCCACAGGGACAATGCTCCCGCCCAGCAGCAGAGACGACAGAAGCCGCCTGCGCCCAAGCTGCTGCTGCTGGCCCTCAGCCTGCCGGTGCAGGCCGCCCGCGCCTTGCCTCTGTCTCACCACAGCCGCGTTCCGGGCATCACACCCGGATGGGCTGAAGGACTCAGCATGCGAGGGAATTACAGGCGGGCAGCCAGAAAGCGGGCGAGACGTCATGGACTCATCACTCCTGTTTTAAGGGGGCTCCACGCTCCCACGCACGTTCCTGCCAGACAACCCCGCGCCCGGCGGAGAGTGATCACAAACTGGAAGATGGAGAGCATCATGGCCATAAAACACAAAAAAAGCGGTGCCGTTTCCGACACCGCCTTTTGAGAGGCTTGCTTGAACGCTGTCTCTTCCGACGGAGCAGGCCAGAAGGCCGCTCCGCCAGAAAATCCGGACGTCTTAGCTATCCGTGTTGCGACGACGAATGGCCGCACCCAGAATATCACCGAGAGACGCACCGCTGTCGGATGAGCCGTATTCGTTGATAGCCTGCTTGTCTTCTTCAACTTCGCGACCTTTGATGGTCAGCGCGAGCTTGCGGGCAGCGCGGTCAACAGAGACCACCTTCGCATCCACGCGTTCACCAACCGCAAAGCGTTCCGGACGCTGCTCAGCCTTGTCACGGGCCAGTTCCGCACGGCGGATAAAGCCGGTCAGAACATCGTCAACCTTCACTTCAATCCCGTTGGACTGAACGGCGGTGACGGTGCAGGTCACGATGGCACCTTTCTGAACGCTCGTCAGAACGTCAGCGGCCGGGTCTTCCTGAAGCTGCTTGATACCGAGAGAGATGCGTTCTTTCTCAACATCCACGTCCAGAACCTTGGCTTTGACAACCTGGCCCTTTTCGTAGTGCTTCATGGCTTCTTCGCCGGTTTCGTCCCAGGACAGGTCGGACATGTGAACCATGCCGTCGATGTCTGCGGAGAGACCAACAAACAGACCGAATTCGGTGATGTTGCGGATTTCGCCTTCTACGGTAGAGCCGATTTTGTGCTCTTCCGCGAACTGCTCCCACGGGTTGCGCTGAACCTGCTTGAGGCCCAGAGAGATGCGGCGCTTCGCGCTGTCCACATCCAGAACCATCACGTCGACTTCCTGAGACGTAGCGACGATCTTGCCCGGATGGACGTTTTTCTTCGTCCAGGACATTTCGGAAACGTGCACCAGACCTTCAACACCCGGTTCCAGCTCAACAAATGCGCCGTAATCGGTGATGTTGGTCACGCGGCCCGTGTAACGCGCACCCGGCGGGTACTTCAGGGCAACATTTTCCCACGGATCAGCTTCAAGCTGCTTCATGCCGAGGGAGATGCGCTGCGTATCGGAGTTGAAGCGGATCACCTGCACGCGGACCGGCTGGCCGATCTGCAGCGCTTCGGACGGGTGGTTGATGCGCTTCCATGCGATGTCAGTCACATGCAGCAGGCCGTCAACGCCGCCGAGGTCAACGAACGCACCGTAATCGGTGATGTTCTTCACAACGCCGTCCAGAATCATGCCTTCGGTCAGGCCCTGAATCAGTTCGCTGCGCTGTTCTGCACGGGTTTCTTCCAGAACGGCACGACGGGAGACAACGATGTTGCCACGTGCGCGATCCATTTTCAGGATCTGGAAGGGCTGCGGAACACCCATCAGCGGGCTGACGTCACGCACCGGGCGGATATCAACCTGGCTGCCGGGCAGGAACGCCATGGCGCCACCCAGATCAACCGTGAAGCCACCTTTAACGCGGCCATAGATGGTGCCGTTGACGCGCTGGTTTGCTTCGAACGCTTTTTCAAGGTTCGTCCAGGCTTCTTCACGGCGGGCTTTTTCACGAGAGAGCACGATGCTGCCGTCACGGTCTTCGTAACGCTCAACATACAGCTCAACAACGTCACCCGGCTTTACGTCGGGGGTCACGCCCTGAGGAGCAAATTCGCGCAGGGAAACGCGGCCTTCGCTCTTCAGACCAACATCGACAATCGCGAATTCGTCGGTCAGGCGGACAATGCGTCCACGCACCACGGACCCGTCAAAGCCGGTGTCACGGCCGAGGGTCTCGTCCAGAAGGGTAGCAAAATCTTCGCCACGGAAATGGTCCGTGGCCGGGGTTGCGGCTGAAGCCATGTGTAACTGTAAATCCTGCATCGGCCCGGAATGAAGCCGACACTTCCTGCGCGCCGCCATGCGGCAGCACGACTTGCCACGGACTTAAAAGAGCGAACACGGTGGTCCGTCTTTTCTCCCGCGACCCTGACTGAAAAGGAAACCTGCTGCACACAACAGGTATCTGAGGGCAGAGACACCCTCCAGCCGCGGCTTGTCAACACAATCCGCAGGATTTTAATGGGGGGTGCGGGTAAAATTATTGATTTCGTGAGAACTTCCTGAAAGCCCCCGGCGGCCCTCAGGCCACGCGGGCGCCGAGTCGCTCCCGCACAACCCGCAGGGCTTCGGCCAGAACATCGTCCGCGCCAAGAGTGTCGGTCTCAATCACAACGGCGTCGTCCGCCACCTGCATCGGTGCGGCCTCACGCCCGGCATCCGCCGCATCGCGCGCTTTCAGCGCAGCTTCCATCTCCGCAAGCCGGGCTTTTGCATCATCCGCCGCCGGGTCTTCCCCAAGCTGTAAAAAGCGGCGCAGCGCCCGCGTGGCCGGAGAGGCCGTAATGAACAGTTTGACATCCGCATCCGGAAAAATGGCTGTGCCGATATCCCGGCCATCCAGCACCCCGCCGCGCGCCTGCGCAAACCGCCGCTGTGTGTCCACTAGCGCACTGCGCACGCCCGGCTGGGCAGCCACAAGGCTGGCCGCACGGGCAACCTCCTGCGTCCGCAGGTCTTTGCGCTGCGTATCGTCCGCCGTCAGCCTGCGGGCAAAATCCTCCGCCGGAGCCGCCGGGTCCTGCCCGGCATCCAGCACCAGACGCCCCACGGCGCGGTAAAGCAGCCCTGTATCCAGATACGGCAGGTTCAGTTCCGCCGCCAGCCGCTTGGCCAGCGTGCCTTTCCCCGCGGCTGCCGGACCATCAACCGCCAGAACCGGACCACCGCGCATCACGCTGAAAACCCTGCGCCAAGGCTGTTCATCAGCGCGAAATAGCCGGGGAAGCTGGTGTCAATAAACGCGGTATCGTCAATATCGACCGGCTTTTCCGCCACCAGCCCCAGCACGGACGCACTCATGGCCAGACGGTGGTCCATATGGGTTTCCACCAGCCCGCCACCCGGAATATGGCCGCCTGTGCCGTGGATAATCAGATCATCCCCGTCAATACGGGTGCGGACCCCGTTATTTTCCAGCAGCGCCACGGTGGAGGCCAGACGGTCGCTTTCCTTCACACGCAGTTCCGCAAGCCCGCGCAGGCGGGAAATGCCTGTAGCATGGGCAGCCGCCACGGCCAGCACGGGATATTCATCAATCATGGAGGGGGCGCGGTCGGCCGGCACATCCACCGCCTGAAGGGAGGACGCCCGCACATGCAGGTCTCCCACCGGCTCACCACCCTCCGTGCGTTCATCCAGAATATCCAGACGCCCACCCATTTCCCGCAGCGTGGTAAACAGACCCGTGCGGAGCAGGTTGAGGCCCACATTGGTGATCGTCACATCGGACCCCGGCACCAGCAGCGCCGCCACCAGCACAAACGCGGCGGAAGACGGATCACCCGGTACCGTCACATCCCGCGCAACAAGGCGCGGCTGCCCTTCCAGCCGGATCAGGCGGCCACCCTCTGGCGTTTCCTCCACCGTCACATGTGCGCCAAAATGCCGCAGCATGTTTTCCGTATGGTCACGGGTCGGCACCGGTTCTTCCACCTGTGTCACCCCGGCGGCATTCAGGCCTGCCAGCAGCACTGCGGATTTCACCTGCGCGGAGGCGACCGGCAGACGGTAGGACAGCGGGGCAGGCTGCGCAGTACCCTGAATAGCCAGCGGCAGACGCCCGCCATCCCGCGCGAGGAAGGTAGCCCCTGTGCCTGCCAGCGGGTCCATCACGCGCTTCATCGGGCGGCGGCGCAGGCTGGCATCCCCGGTCATGACAGACATAATCCCGTGGCTGGCCAGCAGGCCGGACAGCAGGCGCGCCGCCGTGCCGGAATTGCCCATATCCAGCACATCCGCCGGTTCCCGCAGGGCACCCAGCCCACAGCCATGCACATGCCAGCGGCCATCATCCTCGCGTGAGATTTTGGCGCCCAGAGCACGCATGGCGTCGGCCGTACGCAGCACGTCCTCCCCTTCCAGCAGGCCGACAATCCGTGTCTCGCCCCGGGCGAGGGCCGCAAACATCAGAGCGCGGTGGCTGATGGATTTGTCACCCGGCACGGCAATTCTGCCGGTCAGGGAGGACGCAGGGCGGGAAACACGCAGAGCGCTGGAGGAAGCAGAAGGCTTTGTCATGGTCATTTCATTCCGGCTTGTCCTGCCGTAAGTCAATCCGGCGGACGGGAAAACACCGTCTTTTTTACGGAAAAAGAGGCCCGACCGGCACTCAGGGTTTGACAGGACCCCTGTGCAATGGCATGTGGCCTCGCCTTAATACGTCTGGACTGTTCCCCTTCCGCGCCGCGGTCTTCAGGGAATCGTCCTTTTCCGGGACACGCTTTGTCCCAATGTCTGACCAGGATCGACAGGTAGCAAGATGTCCCAGCCCGATCTCGGCACCAAACGCGTCTGCGTGTCCTGCGGTGCCCGCTTCTATGACCTGAACAGGTCTCCCGCCGTCTGCCCGAAATGCGGCACGGAACAGCCGGAGCTTGTCTCCCGTCTGCGTCGCAATTCTGACAGTCTGACACCGCATGCAGACAAGCAGCTTCCGCCCAAGAAAGATGATGACGATATCGATATCGACACCGATGATGATACGGACGGTGACGATGATGATGTGATGGAAGACACGTCCGATCTGGACGATGATGATGATGACATCAGCTCTGACATCGACGTCAGCACGGATTCGGACGAACACGATTCCTGAGGCAGCTCAGGGAGCCGGGTCCGTCCCGGCCCCTGCGTAGGCCTGCATCACTCTTTTGTGATACGCCTTTGAAAGCCCGGTTTTCTCCGGGCTTTTTTTGTGCCCGATAGTCAGGCGCGGCGCTCTATTTCCACACCCACAGCTTCAATTTCTTCAAACACATCCAGCTTCTCAATGCACACACGCACAACCCGGACGCGAGCATCGGCCAGAACGCCTGCGGCAATGCGCTCCGCCAGCGTTTCCACAAGCTGCACATGACCTTCCTGCACAATACGGCGCACCAGCAGCACAACATCCTCGTAAGAAACGGTGCGGCTCAGATCATCCGCCCCTACTTCCAGATCATTCCGGTCCAGCACACCAAAAGAGACAGACACGCGGATGCGCTGCGTGACCCCCTGCTCATGCGGGAACACGCCAATATGGGCGTCGAGCACCATGTTTTTCAAAAACAGGTGGCGCAAAGGCGGTTCTTCCGCCCAGGGAGCAAAAATTGTCATTCGTCCTATTCTTCCAGCACGCAGCCCGGGGGGAGCGCGGGTGACCATTGCAGATGCTGTCCGCCATCCAGCGCCAGCATCTGTCCGGTTACGGAGGGCAGGGTCAGCAGGGCCAGCGCCGCACGGGCCACTTCCGCCGGGGATGTTCCATGGGCCAGCGGCACGGACGCGCATTGTTTTGCAAACTGCTCTTCCGTCTGACGCGGGCTAGGCAACGCCGGGCCGGGACCAATGGCGTTCACCCGGATTTTTTTAGGAGCCAGCGCCAGCGCCATGGTCTGCGTAAGCGTCCATAATGCGCTTTTGGACACCGTATAGCTGATAAAATGCGGTGTGAGAGACCAGACACGCTCATCCAGCATGTTCAGGATCATCCCCTCCGCCTGAGCAGGTAGGGCTCTGGCAAAATCCTGCATCAGCACAAACGGCGCGCGCAGATTGGGCTTCATGTGCCCCATCCAGCTCTCGCGCGTGGTGTTATCCCATTCGTCCCGCTCAAAGGTCGAGGCGTTGTTTACCAGCACCCCCAGCGGGCCACCCAGCGCCTGCATGGCGGCAGGAACAAGCGGTGTCACCTCTTCTTCCCGTGCCAGATCAGCCTGAAGCAGGCAGCCTTTACGGCCACGTGCCTCGACGGCTTTCAGCGTTTCTTCCGCACCCTGCCGGTCTCCCCGGTAATGGATGGCAACATCAAACCCCGCCTCGGCCAGAGCCAGCACAATGGCCTGCCCCAGCCGCGCCTTGCCGCCCGTCACCAGCGCGCGGCGCGGGAGCGCGGGAGAAAGTGGGAAGACACTCAGCGGCACCGTTGTCACACCCGCACTGGTTTCTGCCTGCGTCATGCGGGCCTCCGTGCGCCAAGGGCTGCGGCCAGTGTGCCATCATCCAGCACATCCAGCGCACCCCCCACGGGCATCCCCTGCGCGACACGGCTGACGGTCACGCCCTCATAAAAAGCCAGTTTATCCATCAGCCAGTGCATGGTTGTCGCTCCTTCTACCGTCGCGCCCAGTGCCAGAATCACTTCCCGCACGCTGCCCTGCTCCAGCCGCTCCAGCAAAGGGCCAACATTCAGGTCTTCCGGGCCAATCCCGGCCAGAGGGGAGAGCGTGCCCCCCAGCACCTGATAGACCCCCCGATGCACACCGGCCCGCTCCAGCGCCCAGAGATCTCCCACAGTTTCCACCACACACACCACACCGGGGTCCCGCAGGGGGTCCGTGCAGATATGGCAGGGGTCAACCGTGTCCAGATTCCCGCAGGTGGAGCAGGTTTTTATCGCCTCTCCCGCACGCTCCAGCGCGCGGGCCAGCGGCACAAGGCGGGCCTGCGGGTCCCGCAGTAAAAACAGGGCAATCCGGCGCGCAGAGCGCGGGCCAAAGCCCGGCAACCGCCCCAGCAGCCTGATCAGCTGCTCTATTTCATGCCCACCCATACCGCGCGCAGCCGGGTCAGAACGGCAGTTTCATGCCAGCAGGCAGGTTCAGGCCGCCGGTAACTTTCTGCATTTCTTCCGCAGCCTTTGCGTCCAGCTTGGTGCGGGCATCGGCGCAGGCCGCCATAATCAGGTCCTGCAGCATTTCCATTTCCGCCGGGTCGGCCAGTTTCGGGTCAATCCGGATGGAGCGCATGTCACCCTTGCCGCTCAGCACCACCGTCACCATGCCTGCCCCTGCGGAGCCTTCAATATTCATGGCTTCCAGTGAGCTCTGCATGGCTTCCATTTTGGCCTGCATCTGGGTGGCCTGCTTCATCAGTCCGGCAAGATTTTTCACAGCATCTCTCCTTGTCTGGCTGCATCCGTGCAGCCCATTTGTCCGGCCTAGTCTATTGAAAGGCCGGGATCGGAAGGTCGTTCATCCTCGTCCAGCAGCTCAGCGTCAAGCGGGGCGAAGACAAGTTCAGGCGGTTCTTCCGGCGGCAGACCATATTCATCCAGAGCATGATCCTGCACATCCCCCAGTTCCGCATCCGGAAAGACGGCCAGAATGGCCTTCACCAGCGGGTGCGCCTGCGCGGTACGCCGCTGGAACTGAATAATTTCCGCCCCCTGCTCATCCAGCGTGGGCTCGCCTTCCTCCTGAGACAGGCGAATACGCCAGGATAGACCAGACGCGTTTTCCAGCACTTTCTGAAACTGGCGCGGCAGATCCGCCGGTAACCCCGGCTGCATGCGCATGGTAATGGCACCGGGCGTAAAAGAGACAATGTGCACCCCATTGCGCAGGGTACCGTGCAGCAGCGCCTCCCGCTGGTCCTTCACCAGAGCAACTGCCTCACGCCAGGTCCGGGGCACCACTGGCCCCCGCGGTTCCGGCGCGGGGACGGGATCCGGCTCGGCGTCAGGCACCGGAGGCGGTGTGAGATCATGTTCTGGCACAGGCTCCTGCACGGCAACAGCCGCCACCGCAGCAGGGGCTCGTGCCGCCACGGATGTTCCCGCAACCATACGCAGGGGTGGCGGGCCGTCCTGTCCGCCCGATCTGCCGCCGTCAGACCGGGCGTCCCTCAGGGCAGAGGGCGTCTGTCCCTCCGGACCGCCAGCCCCGGTTTGTGGCCCGGAGAGAGAGGACCCAGAAGGCTGAGTCCCTCCCTGCCCGGACAGCCGCCGCACCAGATCCTCCGGTGAGGGCAGGTCTGCCACATAGCACAGACGGATCAGCACCATATCCGCCGCAGCGCGGCGGTCTGGTGCCATTTCCACTTCCTTCAGCCCCTTCACCAGCATCTGCCAGGCGCGCATCAGCACCGGTACGGGCAGAGCTTCCGCCATTTCGGTGCCACGCACCCGTTCGGCTTCCGGCATATCTGACGAATCCCGCAGGGAGGGCACGGCCCGCAGGCGGGAGATGGTGTGGATCAGGTCCAGCATATCGCCCAGAACCAGCCCCAGATCCGCCCCGCGGGCATGGGCGGCATCCGCCAGCGCCAGAGCCTGATCGGGCTTGCCGGTCATGGCGGCTTCCAGCAGGTCAAACACCACCTGCCGGTCGGCCAGCCCCAGCATGTCACTCACAACGGATGCGCCGATTTCGGGCGCATCCTCACCCTGCGCAATCGCCTGATCCAGCAGGGACAGACCATCACGCACGGAGCCATCCGCCGCACGGGCAATCAGCGCCAGAGCGTCCTCAGACAGCCGGACCTGTTCTTTTTCAGCAATCCGGGCAAACAGCGCGGCCAGATCAGCCTGCGGCACGCGGCGCAGGTCAAACCGCTGGCAGCGGGAAAGCACCGTTACCGGCACCTTCCGTAATTCCGTTGTGGCGAAAATGAACGTGACCTGCGCAGGCGGCTCTTCCAGCGTCTTGAGCAACGCGTTGAAGGCGTTGCGTGAGAGCATGTGCACTTCGTCGATAATAAAGACCTTCATGCGGCCCTGCATGGGGCGGAACCGCGTGGCCTCAATAATCTCGCGCACATCATCCACGCCGGTGCGGGAGGCAGCATCCATTTCCAGCACGTCAGGGTGCCGGTCATTCAGAATGGCGACACAGTTGGCGCATACTCCGCACGGATCTGCCGTGGGGCCGCCCTTGCCATCCGGGCCAATACAGTTGAGTGCGCGGGCAATAATCCGCGCCGTGGTCGTTTTCCCCACCCCGCGCACGCCAGTCAGCATAAAGGCATGCGCCACGCGCCCCAGCGCGAAGGCGTTGCGCAGGGTGCGGACCATCGCTTCCTGACCAATCAGGTCATCAAACGTGGTGGGCCGGTATTTGCGCGCCAGAACGCGATAGGGGGAGGAAGTCTGAGGTTCCGGGGCCGGTGCGGGTACCGCGGGCGGCGCATCGCCAAACAGACCGGGGCCTTCCATCACAGGATCGGGAAGCCCGTCATCCCGGGAGTGGTGCGCTTCGGTCTTATCGGTCATGACAGTTCCGAGGAAAAAAACTCACGCTCCTGCGGCCTGAGGCCCTGAGCGGAAAAAGGTGGAAAGCCGAACGATGACCCGGACGAAACTCACTAGGGCTGCTTCCTTCCGGACCTGACCAGGTTAGCAAGGCGCCCGTCCACCGCCGACTTTCCGGGAGCACAGATAGCACCAAACCGCGCCGCCTGCCAACCCTGCCCTTTTCCCTCTTTGCCTTGCGGGAAGCGGCAGGCTAGGAGGTATAAGGTCTGAGCCATTCCTTGCCCCTTCAGAGAGTCTGCGCGTGTCCAAATTCAGCCTGTTCCCCCATGCCGCCATGGTCCTGCTGGCTTCCGCCCTGACCGCAGTCCCTTTTTACGCGCATGCCGAGGATGAAGATAACACCTCCTCCGTACGCAGCACCGTGCCCAACGCACAGCTCCAGAAGGAACTGGCCGTGCTGCAATACAAGCCCGAGGCCGCCAGCCCCGCCTGCATCGACTCTCTGAAGGAACTGCACAAAACACAGGCCCAGTTGCAGGAAGAACAGACCCGCACGAATGATCAGGATCTGGCCATTGCGCAGGACGTGCTGGAATCCGATTTTGAAAATTCCATCGAGATCTGTTCCCCCGACGTGCGGCAGCTTTGTGAAACACCCAACCCGGAAAAAGCCCTGGCGCAGGCCTGTGAGCGGCTGGGCAGCATTCCGGATGGCCCCGCCCCTGCCCCCTGAGCCCGCCTGAAAAGAGGCCCGGGCTGCCTCTGGCATCTATTTTGAAAACGATATAATCCTGAGGGCCTGTCTTCCGCCTCCCTTGCAAAGAGCGCCCTTTTGACCCGAGCACGATCCTATGCCTGAGCCTGTTGTGCCCCCCCACCTTCCGCACGGTCCGGCCATTCTGGCCGTTGATGGCGGCGGCACAAAAACACTGGCAGTACGGGTTGGGCCGGACGCGTCCGTTCAGGCCCAGCAGGTCACCCGGGGCTGCAACCCGTTTGATCAGCCGGACTGGCAGTCCATTCTCACGGATCTTGTCTCCCCGCTGGCCTCTGGTGTGCAGGCCGCGGCCTTCGGTGTTGCCGGGTACGGGGAGAACCGGGAAACCGGCCGCCAGCTTCAGGCGCATGTGCAGCAGCTTTTCCCTGCAACACCTACCAGCCTGACCAATGATGTGGACATGGCCTGCATCGGCGCGTTTGCCGGGGGTGCTGGCGTCCTCCTGCTGTCCGGCACAGGCTCCATGGCCTGGGCCTCAGACGGCGCTGGCCAGACAGCCCGCGTGGGCGGATGGGGCCCCGTGTTTGGCGATGAAGGCAGCGCGTACTGGATTGGCCGCAAAGCCCTGCAACGGGTCTGTCAGGCCATGGACGGACGCGCTCCGGAAGCACAGTCCTTCGCCCGGCAGATCTGCGCTGCCATGAACTGGCCCGATGCAAATCCGGCAGCACTGGACGCTCTGCTGGGATGGTATAACCAGCAGGACCGCCCCCGCCCCGCCATTGCCCACTGCGCCCGGCTGATTGATGATATGGCGGAAGCCGGTTGCCCGGAAGCCCGTGCGCTTATCACACAGGCCGCGCAGCACCTCGCCGTTCTTGTTCAGACGGCCCGCACGCGTTTTTCTGACCATGACCTGCCGTGGAGCTACGCAGGAAGTGTGTTCAAGAGCTCGCTGCTCCGCACCAAACTGACGGACCTGTGCGGCGCACCGCAACCTCCGCGCCTGCCGCCTGTTGGCGGTGGCCTTGTGCAGGCCGCCAGACTGGCCGGATGGCCGGTGGACGCAGAATGGATTGCACGCCTTGCGCATGCTCTGAACACATAGATTTTTCAAAAACAGGAGCCCCCTATGTCAGAGCTTGATGGACACCTCGTTCTTCCTGACCGGATCATGCCGGGACGCCTCTCTTTCTCCGGACAGATTGAGGCCACTGAAACCCGGAGCGCTGTGCCGGACCGCTATATTCTGCCGGGCTTTATTGATGGCCATGTGCATGGCGGCAACGGCGCAGACACCATGGATGGCGTGGAGGCCATTCACACGCTCTCCCGCTTCCACGCACAGCACGGCACCACCACTCTCCTGCCCACCACCATCACCCGCCCATGGGCTGACGTGATGGAGGCGCTGCGTGCTGTCGCGGAAGTGGTGCGCTCGCAAATTCCCAAGGGTCCGGTGGTGCATGGGGCGCATCTGGAAGGGCCGTTTGTCAGCCCGCACAAGCTGGGCGCACAGCCCCCCTATGCCATTGCGCCAACTGCGGAACACGTGGCCGAAGCACTGGGGACGGGCTGTGTGCGCGTTGTAACCCTTGCGCCGGAACTCCCGCACAGCCAGACCGCCATCAAACAGTTTGCAGAGGCCGGGGTGCGCGTCAGCATTGGTCATACCGTCGCGGAGTATGAAGAAACCAGCAGCGCGATCTGCCAGATCTGTGCTGCCGGGGGCGTAGCGGGGGGCACACATCTGTTCAACGCTATGGCCCCCATTACCAGCCGCAAGCCCGGTCCCGTTACCGCCCTGATGTGCAGCGATGCCTACGCGGAAATGATTTTTGATACCCACCACGTCCACCCGGCCACGTTCCGGCTCGCGCATCGCGTTATGGGCGGGCGGCTGGTTTTTGTAACAGACGCCATGCGCGCCACCGGCCTCCCCGAAGGCCCCAGCCAGCTTGGCGGGCAGGATGTGATGGTGAAAGACGGCACCGCCCGGTTGCCCGATGGCAGTCTGGCCGGAAGCGTTCTGACGCTGGATCAGGCATTACGCAACGTCCTTCAGGCTGGCACGCCGCTACTGGAAGCTGCGGCGCTGCTCAGCACCAATCCGGCCCGGTATCTGGGCCTGACGGACCGGGGTACGCTGGAAGCCGGAAAGCGGGCTGACTTTGTTGTGCTGGACTCCGCTTTTGCGGTTCAGGAAGTCTGGGTGGGCGGCGCGCGCATCCATTAAACGCACGCCCGGACTCCAGACTCACCAGCGTCCGCTCCGGCCAACCGGCCAAAACAGGCGCAATAAAAAAGGAAGAAGACCGGGATAAACCGCTCTTCTTCCTTTTTCTGTCAATCCAACTGAAAGATCAGGCGGGCAGGCGGCTTATGGCCGCAAGACCTTCCGCACAACCCAGAACAGCGGCTTTTTCCTTCAGCGTCAGATGTGCTTCCAGCACCGCAAGGCTCGGCGCTTCCGCCACTTTTAGCAAACCGACCAGTTGATCAGGGTTGATCGGGTCCCCCGCCTTGCGGGGTGGGGGCAGCATGGCTGCATGCGCCTGAAGCAGCCCCGCATCCGCCCGCAGGGCACGCAAAGCATCATCCGGCAGAGCAGGGCCGTGATCTTCGGCCACGGCCTGTTCCGTCTTCACCAGCACATCCGGCGGATGCGTTTCT
This sequence comes from Acetobacter persici, assembly GCF_018256955.1. Taxonomy (NCBI): domain Bacteria; kingdom Pseudomonadati; phylum Pseudomonadota; class Alphaproteobacteria; order Acetobacterales; family Acetobacteraceae; genus Acetobacter; species Acetobacter persici. The sequence goes on along the minus strand of NZ_JAERKU010000008.1, from coordinate 60,339 downwards.
TCCGGCACCAGAAGCAGGCCTGCTTTTTTAAAGTTCTGCCCCACATCCCGGCTACTGGTCATGACAACCAGAGGAATGGAAAAAACCAGCCCGAGCAGCACAGGCGTCATCCAGAAGAACAGGGACGGGGAGACAACCCACGCGCCGATCCCCAGCAACAGGCCAAAAATGGTAAATTTGGCGTACTGACGCACAACAACCATAAACGGCACGCCGCCGTCATCCCGCTTCTGCGTATTCCAGCCGGAATCATGCCCGGAGAGAATGGACAGCACGCCGGAGGTCTGGATCAGCATCGCGATGGGGGCAATCAGACCACCAATCAGCGTTTCCACCAGCACGGACGCCGCGGCGCGGATGGCTCCGCCACACCCCCGGCAGGTTGCGCGGTCAAACAGCAGCGCAATATAGGCCAGCAGCTTAGGGGCCAGCAGAATGGCCATGGTGCCGATAAACACGTACTTTGCCTGCACCGGGTCCACATGCGGCCAGTGCGGATAAAGCAGTTTGGTATCCCCAAAATATTCGGGCCGCTCAAAATGCGCCTGAAGGGAAATCAGAATCCCGGTCAGCAGGAACACCAGCCAGAGCGGGGAGGTGACGTATGCACCAATCCCCACCACCATATGCATCCGACTGATCCAGTGCAGCTTTTTAGTGGGCAGCACTTTCACATGTTGCAGGTTGCCCTGACACCAGCGCCGGTCACGAATAGCCACATCCGTCAGAGAGGGCGGGCTTTCCTCGTAAGACCCATCCAGCCCCGGCACCATATGAATGGCCCAGCCACCCCGGCGCATCAGAGCGGCTTCTACAAAGTCATGGCTCAGAATATGGCCGCCAAACGGCTTGCGTCCCGGCACATGCGGCAGACCAGCCTGCCCGGCAAAAGCCTGTGTGCGGATAATGGCATTATGGCCCCAGTAATTACCTTCCGAGCCATGCCACCAGGCAATACCGTGCGCAATCACCGGCCCATAAACACGCCCCGCAAACTGCTGGAGGCGGGCAAACAGCGTGGTGCCGCCCACAATCACCGGCAATGTCTGAATCAGCCCGACACCGGGGTTGCGCTCCATGGCTCCGGCCATCCGCACCAGTGTCTCGCCAGACATGACGGAGTCCGCATCCAGCGTGACCATGGTGTCATAAGCACCGCCAAAGCGGCGTACCCATTCCCCCACGTTCCCGGCCTTGCGTTCCACATTGTTGTGGCGGCGGCGATAGAAAATGCGGTTTTCACCCCCCGTCTGGGCGCGCAGAGCAAGAAACGCCGCTTCCTCTTCCACCCACACATCCGGGTTTGTGGTGTCGGAGAGGATAAAAACGTCAAATGCCCCGACCTGACCTGTTTCACACAGGCTGGTGTAAATGGCCTTCAGCCCCGCCATCACACGATGCGGGGGTTCATTATACGTGGGCAGCAGCAGAGCCGTGCGGGACCGCAGGACAGGGAGGGGGCCAGAGCGGGTAATGCCCAGACCAAGGCCACCACGGGTAATCAGCGAGACAAACCCGGCGAGGGAGGAGGTAAATGCCAGCGCAATCCACAGGAACAACGCCACAAACAGCACCAGCATCACCACACCAAGGATGGTGGTGCCATTGGCGTCCAGCACTTTGTGGGTGCGCCATGCGCCAAAAACAGTCAGCGCAAGGGCTGACCCCAGCACCAGAAAGCGCCGCACACCAATACTTGCCGGGGAGGTGGAAGGCGTTCTGCTCCGGCCTTCCATATCCGGCGCGGCATGCAGGTCCTGCACCGGCATGGCCAGCGGTGCTTCTGGCGGCAGGGCCTGAAAGAAGGGTATGGCGTGCAGGTCAGGCGATGTCATTACGGCGTCCAACGATACACCCATTCTTCTGAGACCGGGCCGCTGTCTGCTGCCAGAACACAGCGCAGCTCCACAACTTTTTCATCCCCCGGCACAAATTCAAAGGTTGTACGCCAGCCATTGATATTCGGGTTGGGTTCTACCACCACATTACGGATTTTACCGGCGGAAGACTGTGGTTCCAGATGGAACTTTGTGTCCTTGGGCAGGCGCTCAAACGGCACACCCATAAAATCAATGGAGAAGAAGCGGGCCGTTTTATCGTCCACCACGGCCCCGACGCGGGTTGCGCCAATACGGGCCAGCGGCGTGGGGAAGGGGGCATCCCACCCCCAGTACATCCGGTAGGTAAAGCTGTATTCCTTCCCGGCTTCCAGCGGTGTTTTGGGCCGCCAGAAGGAGACGATATTGTCATTCACTTCATTCGGGGTCGGGATTTCCACCAGATCCACCCAGCCCTGACCCCAGTCCCCGATGGGTTCAATCCACAGAGACGGCCGTTTTTCATAATTCAGGGCCAGATCTTCAAAATCATGGAAGTTCCGGCGGCGCTGCATCAGACCAAAGCCCCGCGGGGAATCATCCGAAAAAGCCGAGAATTGCAGATCCAGCGGGTTCCGCAGCGGGCGGAACAGTTCCTGCCCTGCGCCGGTCCACATCTGGAGGGCCTCACTGTCATGCGCGGCGGGACGCCAGTCATCCACATGTGTGCGGTCATTGGCGTCAAAATAAAACATGCCCGTCAGCGGAGCGATGCCGGACTGGTCAATTTTGGTGCGGGGATAGAGGGTGGACTGCACGTCAAACACCGTCGTATCGCCCGGACGAATGGTAAAGCGGAACGCCCCGGCAACGGAGGGACTGTCCAGCAGCGCGTGCACCACCACGGCTTTTACGCCCGGCTGCGGTTTTTCCAGCCAGAAGGCCCGGAAGAGGGCAAATTCCTCACCCTTCGGGTCCCCTGTACCGTCCGCAAAACCCCGGGCAGACAGGCCATAGCTCTGCCCTTTGGCGACGGCACGGAAGTAGGATGCCCCCAGAAACACGCAGAATTCTTCCATAACACCGGGGGTGTTGATAGGCGTGCGCAGACGCAGCCCGGCAAAGCCGAGATTTTCGTCTACTTTCAGGGATGGGTCACCATAGGTGAACAGATCGGCGGAGTAGGGAACAGGCTCGGATTTCCCGTCCTTGATCTCAAAAATATCAATCCGGGGACGGTAGAGAAAGCCTCGCGGGAAAAACGCAACATCAAACGCAAGACTGTCATCATGCCACAACGTCCGGTCTTCCCGGTAGGCAATGCTGCGGAACTGGTCAAAATTCAGATTATCCAGCGCTTTGGGCAAGGTCTGGTCCGGCCCGTGATAGGGCGCACTGGCAAGACGACGGGCAATCTGCCGCACCGTCATGTCATCAAACATACCCGTCGCTCCTTCAAGCCCTTCGGCCCGCGCCTGCCGGGCGACCCCGCCAGCCAGAGTAGCGAGTGTCGCCCCCGCGCCAATCCGAATTAAGTCCCGCCGCTGTACAGATGAAGACACTCCAGACTCCCGAATTCCCTATGATTTAGGGGCTAAAAATTTCTTTTGTGACAAAATCACCGTGCGATACGGCTTTTTAAGGGCATTCCACGGTTTGTGGTGTTAAGAGTTTTTCAAGTTCAGCAAGATGGGCCTCGGCAACCTGTGCCGCCTGTTTTTCAATATCCCGGTAACAGCGCACCACAGCCTCGCCTTCGGCTGTCAGAAACGCGCCACCGCCGCCGCCGGGCCGCGTCACGACCAGCGGTTCACGGAACATCTGGTTCAGACTATCCACCAGCAGCCATGTCCGGCGATAGGACATCCCCATGGCGCGCCCCGCCGCAGAAATAGACCCTGTTTCCGCCAGTTGCTCAAGCAGACGAATTTTTCCATGCCCCAGAGCAGGTTTTTTGTCCGCATCCACCCGCAAGGTCAGTCTTAACCGCTCAGTCATTCACCTGCCCGCGTTCGCGTTCCCATTCTCTGCATGATATCATAAGAACATGATGTTTTCTTTTACCCGGACCCGCGCCCCGGCCATCTTCTCATGACACATCTCAACGCAGATATCATCTGGCGCCCCATGAGACCAGATGATCTTGCCGCCATCATAACACTCGCGGCACACATCCACCCGGATTATCCGGAAGATGACGATATTTTCAGAGAACGGCTGAGTCTTGCCCCGTCAGGCTGCTTTGTGCTGGCCGATGCCAGCGGGGTGCATGGCTATCTGATAAGCCACCCGTGGGCAGGGCATCTCTCCCCGCGTCTGAACTGCCTTCTGCACCATCTGCCTGCCCAGCCGGAAAGCTGGTATCTGCATGACCTTGCTCTGGCTGAAACCGTAAGGGGGCAGGGGCGCGCCAAAGAGGCCATCCGGCTGGCAGAACACGCTGCCCGAAAGGCAAATCTGCCGGTGCTCAGCCTGACAGCAACCGGGCCAGCCCGCACATTCTGGCTAAAGCAGGGCTTTACGCCAGAAGACATTTCAGAGGCTGAAAAAGCCGTGCTGGCCTCGTATGATCCCGAAGCCAGCTTTTTGTCCCGGCCTGTTTCAGGCTGGGTCTAAACGACTGGAAAGAACCGCTTAGTCTTCCACATGGTGTTCGGGGGCCAGCATCATGGCTTCCGCTACAATACCGGAATGCTCACGCACCTTGCGTTCAATCTCGGCAGCCATTTCAGGATGGTCACGCAGGAACTGCTTGGAGTTTTCACGCCCCTGACCAATCCGCTGGCTGTCATAGGAGAACCATGCGCCGGACTTCTCCACCACACCGGCTTTCACGCCCAGATCAATCAGTTCCCCGACCTTGCTGATGCCTTCACCATACATGATATCGAACTCGACCTGACGGAACGGCGGGGCCATCTTGTTCTTGACCACCTTCACCCGCGTCTGGTTGCCCACCACCTCATCCTTGTCCTTGATGGACCCGATGCGGCGAATATCCAGACGCACGGAGGCGTAGAACTTCAGTGCGTTCCCGCCCGTCGTGGTTTCCGGGTTGCCAAACATCACGCCAATTTTCAGACGGATCTGGTTCAGGAAGATCATCATGGTGTTGGAGCGCGCAACGGAGCCTGTCAGCTTGCGCAGCGCCTGACTCATCAGCCGCGCATGCAGGCCGACATGGCTGTCACCCATATCCCCTTCAAGCTCGGCACGCGGCACAAGGGCCGCCACACTATCCACCACCAGCACATCAATCGCGCCAGAGCGCACCAGTGTGTCCGCAATTTCCAGCGCCTGCTCACCCGCGTCGGGCTGGCTGATCAGCAGATTATCAATATCCACGCCCAGCTTCTTGGCGTAGCCGGGGTCCAGCGCGTGCTCGGCATCAATAAAGGCGCAGGTGCCCCCCCGCTTCTGGGCCTCTGCAATGGCATGCAGCGCCAGCGTGGTTTTACCGGAGCTTTCCGGGCCGTAAATTTCAATCACACGGCCACGCGGCAGGCCGCCAATCCCCAGAGCGATATCCAGCCCCAGAGAGCCGGTAGGAACCACGTCCGCCTGTTCCTTCGGGCGCTGTCCCAGCCGCATGACAGACCCTTTCCCAAAAGCCCGTTCAATCTGCCCGAGCGCGCCTTCAAGAGCTTTTGCCTTATCCATCATTCACCTTTCCTGTGGCCATCGACTACGGCCGGGAGTGCTGCACTGTTTCAAGACGTGCCATAAAAGCCGCGTACCGGGCAATGACCGGGATCACGCCCCGATCCTCGCTCAGGCACCTTAAAAATGATATTTCCGCCTGTTCTTATAGAAACAAAACAAGAACACTTCAAGCCGGAAACAGGCGGCCCGAAGCCGCCTTGCCTCCTGCCGCCAGCGCGACAGACTTTATTTGGTATGGCTGGAAGAGACCGCAAGGCCAGAGCCACGCGGATCGGTCCACCCGAAGCATTTTCCGGAATCGCCCGGCAGCCCCGCAGGGCAGGACACAAAATTGGCGCGCCCCACACCGTCCGTCACAGTCGGGCGCTGCCCGGCAATCGCGGCCCGCAATGCAATGGCTGCCGTATCCGCCGCAACATTCTGGCCAGAAGCCGTCGCCGCAGCGCGGAACTGGCTGGTGCCCTGATGCGCGATAGCCGCCGTCAGCAATGGCAGCGGACGCCGCACGGGGGAGGCCGCCAGCACGATCCCGGTCGAGCCAGCCACACGGCCGGTGCCGAACAGATTGTTCATGGTCAGGCCGCAGCTGACCGTCTCACCCGTCCGGTCCGTCACCACAAAAGATGTGGACGCAGGCAGGGGCGGCAGAGCAGACCCGGAAGGCAGGCTGCCACCCTGCAACAGGGCCTGCGCATCCGCTGCGGTCATCGCGGTCCCTTTGCCGGTCTGACGGGCGCGCCAGCCGGATACAACAGATTCCGCCCGCACGCCGGAATGGCCGTGGTCATCCATCGCGCTATAAGCAGCGGCCGTTCCCAGCCCGCCATCGGCTGGCGGCGGCAGGAAGCTGATATCCAGCCCGCCGGAGCGCAGGGTCAGCGGCTGCTCCGCCACAGGCAGGCTGCTGCGCATATCCGCCGGTGTCAGGCCCGCACCCGCTGCCTGAGATGCCAGCGTAAAGCTCTGCGCCAGAGAGCCATTATACAGGTCCCCCACCCCGGCGATCCGCAGGCGCTCAAGCGCCCCGGCCAGACGCGGCTGCACCATCAGGTCATTCGCGCCCAGAACGGTGCCGTTGCTGTTGGCAAAAATGGCGCGCGTCTTTTCATCCGCCAGCAGCGGCGTCTGCACCGCCGCCAGATCGGACGCCAGAAGACCACCCACCGGCACCCCATCCGTCGCCAGATTACGGGCGGGCACGACCAGATCCGCAAAGTCAACGTGGCCATAGCGCAACTGCATCAGATACAGGCCTCGGGCCAGCATGGGCACGGCTGCCGGGCGGTCAGACTGCGCGGGGGTCTGCCCCGCGCGCGGCAGGAAAACAAAGGCCTGCCCCTGCGCATCCCCCGGACGCCAGGCCAGACAGGCGCCACCTGCCCCCAGCGAGGCACGGGAGGGCAGGGTGACGGACAAGGCCAGCCCCAGAGCCGCCGCGGCATCCGCCGCGTTACCGCCTTGCGCCAGCACATCCCGCGCGACCAGAGCCGCCTGCGGTTCATCCGCAACAACTTCCCCCACAAACCCCGTCAGGGCAGGGTGAGACTGCCGGGCCGGGCTATCATCCGCAAAAATGCTACAGGCTGTCAGGGGGATGGTGAGGGAACAGGCCATCAGTAGCGACGCCATCCGGGCTGAACAGGTCTTCATGAAATGCTCGGGCACGCCTTGATGTCTCCATTGCTCTGGTCTGCCCGCATGCCGGGCGTCTGAAACTCTGTTCTGGATTACCGCTGTTCCGGGCATGCAGCAACACACACGCGGCATTTCCATCCCAGCGGTTCTGCTTTACACATAAAGACACGATGAAAAAGCTGATAACCTTTTCTTTCAGGCGCGCCGCTCTGGCCGGAGCCGCAAGCCTCCTCCTGCTCTGCGGCAGTGCGGTTTCCGCACAGGCGGCGGACAGCAGCTTCAGCCCCGCACAGCGTGCTGAAATTGTTGAAATCCTGCGGAATGCGCTCAGGACGGACCCTTCCATCCTGTCAGACGCCATCAGCTCCCTACAGGCGCAGGCGTCCGCCAGAAAAGCCTCGTCCGCGCTGGAGACGGTGCGCCGGAACAGGGCGCAGTATGGCCAGAGCACGACGGATGTTGTGCTGGGCAATAAATCCGGCAAGCTGGAAGTGGTCGAATTTTATGACCCCCGTTGCCAGTATTGCCGCAAGGTGCTGGGCGATGTGGACCATCTGCTCGGCTCCGAGCCTGACCTCCGGCTGGTTTTAAAAGTCATTCCCGTGCTCGGGCCTAACAGCGTGATGGATGCACAGGCCATTATGGCCGCAGGGCTTCAGGGCAAATATGTCCCGTTCCAGAAAGCTCTGATGACGGATTCCTCCGCCCCCTCCGCCGAGCGGATCCATCGTATTGCTGAAAATCTCGGGCTGGATGCTGACCGCCTGCAGAAAGACATGAAAAGCCCGGCCGTGACGGCAGCACTAAGCAAAAATGTCGAACTGGCAAAAGCGATTGATCTGGAAGGCACGCCGACCTTCATTATTGGCAACCGTGAAATTATTCCCGGCGCTGCGTCTGAGAGTGACCTGAAAGCCGCCCTCGACCGGTTGCGTAAAGCAACACACTAAGCCCTCTGGCCTGCCCCGGACTCTGTGAGCCGGGGGCAGGCAGAATGAGGCTTTTATACCCTCAGCGTTTCAGGCGGCATCTTCCGTCTGGCGGGCAGGCATAATGCCTTCTTCCCGCAGCAGACTCGCCAGAGCGCGCACCATCTCATCCATCATCTCATCCGTATGGAACGGCCCCGGCGTCAGGCGTAGGCGCTCCGTGCCCTGCGGCACCGTGGGGTAATTGATGGGGGTGGCATACTGCCCGTATTCGACCAGCAGACGGCGGCTGATCCGCTTGCAGCGTTCCGCATCGCCCACCGGAATCGGCACAATATGGCTGGGTGTCATGGTAAAGGGCACCCCGGCAGCCCGCAGACGGGCGCGGAAGGTGTTCACCCGCTCAAACATTTTCTCACGCCGCCAGTTTTCAGCCCGCACCTTACGTACGCTGGTCAGCGCTGCCCCCACAACTGAGGGAGGCAGGGCGGTGGTAAAAATGAAGCCTGATGCGGTGGAGCGCAGGAAATCCGCAATCTCGGCCGAGGCCGTGATGTAGCCCCCATGCACACCAAAGCCCTTGGCCAGTGTGCCTTCAATAATATCCACCTGATCCGCCACGCCATCCCGCTGGGAGATCCCGCCGCCTTCCTCGCCATACAGGCCAACGGCGTGCACTTCATCCAGATAGGTCAGGGCGTTATATTTCCGGGCCAGCGCGCAGATTCCGGCAATGTCGGACACATCCCCGTCCATGGAATAGACGCTTTCAAACGCGATCAGCTTGGGGGCGTCCGCAGGCGCTTCGGCCAGCTTTGCCTCAAGGTCCTTCAAGTCATTATGTTCAAAAATAACCGTCTGGGAGCCGCGCGCGCCCTTGATGCCCGCAATCATGGAGGCATGGTTCAGGCGGTCTGAAAAACAGATCCAGCCGGGCATGGAGGTCAGAATAGTCTGGAGGCTGGCCTGATTGGACACATAGCCGGAGCCAAACAGCAGACCGGCTTCCTTGCCATGCAGGCCGGCCAGTTCAGCTTCCAGCGCGGTATGCAGCGGGCTGGTTCCGGCAATATTGCGGGTGCCACCGGCCCCGGCACCGTGCTCACGGATGGCCGCAATCGCGGCCTCCTGCACTTCCGGCACCACGCCCATGCCCAGATAATCATTGGTGGACCAGACAATCACTTCCCGGCCTTCCGGCAGGGCTGGCAGCTCTTCCTCATATAGAGGGAAACGGTCTGCAAGGCGTGCCAGCGGGGTAAATGTGCGGTAACGCCCCTGCTGCCTGATCGCATTCAACGCCGTATGGCAGTGCTCATAAAACGGATGCCGGGCGTTTTTGATTGATCCCACGCTTCTACTCTCCTCGCGTCGTCAGAAACGGTCGGGGCTCGGCGCAGGGCCCGTCGGCCGTCTGGCCGGTCTTCACATAAACTTGTCAGGGTTACTTCACATACACCCTGATAACGGACTTCGTCACGGTCGAATCCGGCATAGCGGCCATTTCCACCTGTGCGGGAGAGGCCCCATCCTTGATAATGGCCTGCGTTACGGCCTGCCCGTCACCCTGCACAAGCTGGACCAGCGCCTGCTGGTCTGTCGCGGAATCCGCGCCCGGTGGCACCAGACACTGCACCACAAACAGAATGTCAGGCTTGCTCGCCAGCGCCTTATGCACAATCTGCTCCACCGGCCCGCTCCATTCTTTTGGAGACGTTCCCGCGACAAGCTCGATCAGCGGCGGCACCGGCGGCGGACCGGGCGGGGCGGGCGGAATATAGGGCACAGGCGGTTTGCCTGCTCGCGCATTGAAGGTTTTCTGGTCCACCAGCTTGCACCCGCTCAGGCACAGCGCAACACCTGCCACAAGCGCCACCCGGAAAAACGGCCCCTTTTCTGTAAAGCGGGAAACAGACAGCATAACGGGCAGAACTCCGGTGTCAGACAAGGGGGGACTCTTCCAGTCCTCTATTCGCGCTCCTTTGCGGCGGACGCAAGGTAAAGCCTCTTATCCGGGCCGCAAAACTTGCTCTCCTCCCCGCCCGGCTTTATTGAGCAGGGCACGATCAGGAAGACCTGTCGTGAGGACAGGCCCGTTACGGCAAGGCAGGCGAATGGCAGCAGCCCTTTCGACAGACCCGACCGACCTGCGGGAAGAGACCCAGCTTTCCGCCCAGCAAAGCGCCGTGGCCAGAATGAGCCGCGCCGCGCGCCTGCTGCTGAATGCGGAACACCTGCCGCCCCACGCCCGCACCTTGCTGAACCGGATGTGCCTGCCCGTAACCGCCCTATGGTGCCGCGTGCTACGGTTTGACCCCAGCGCCCCCGACTGGCCGGACCGGGACCGGTTTGTCGTCCCCTCCACCACCATGCTGCCCCTGCTGCGCGCCATGCTGCGCCTGACCGGCCCGGCAACAGAGGCCGCCCTCCCGCTGGAATATGGCCGCCACCCTGCGGTGGAAGTTGCACCGGGGCTGGCAGGGCAGGGCGTCGCCGCCGCCGTGGGCATGGCCTTTGCGGAACAGACGCTGGCGCGCCGCTTTGGCCGCTCTCTGGTCAACCACCGCACATGGGTCGTTGCGCAGGATACGGACCTTGCAACGGGTGTGGCGATGGAAGCCGCCCAGCTTGCCGGGCGCTTCGGGCTGGACAGGCTGGCCGTTCTCGTCACACCCCCCGCAGGCCCTGATAATGGAGACTTTGCCGATTCGCTGACCCGCTTCAGCGCCTCCGGCTGGACCGTACGTAAGGTGGATGCTGGCAATGCCGCTGCCATCAGTTCCGCGCTGGCCGCTACTCTCCGGGCGCGCAAACCAACGCTGATCGCCTGCCTGCCCTCCGCCCCCGGTCATGCTCTGGCCGAGCCCCACCTCCCTCCGGAAGAAGAGCTGACCGGCCCATGGAGCCCCACCGCCCGGCGCGGTGCCACCACACGCCGCTCCTGGTTGCGCCGCTTTGCGCGCCACCGCCTGCGCACAGCCTTTGAGCGGGAGATACAGGGCCAGCGCCCGGCGCTGTTTGAGGAAGACTGGCACCGCGCCTGCCACTGGCAGATGCAGAGCGCGGAAGGACACGCCACACAGGATGCTGGCCTTGCGGGACTGCGCGCTCTTTCTGAACTGCTACCGGAACTGGTCTGCCTGACTGCGGCCTCGGCCTATCGGCTTGATCTGGCCGCACCCGTTGCCCTGCCCGCCACACAGCAGGCCCGTGCGCGGCTGCTCCCGGCTGAGCAGTCCTGCAGCATTCAGGATCACGGCATGGCTGGCATGCTAAATGGTATTGCCTTGCATGGCGGCCTGCTGCCCTGCTGTGCCGCCAGCATGATGACGGTGGACCGCATGCGTTCCGCCCTGCGCATGGCCGCTCTCATGCGCCGCAAAGTGCTGTATCTGCTGACAGGGGACGGGCTGGCGCTGGGGGATGGCGGCGGCGGCTGGCAGCCTGTGGAGCAACTCGCCAGCCTGCGCGCCATGCCGCATCTGGCCGTTTTCCGCCCGTGTGACGTGCGGGAGACCACCGCCTGCTGGGAGGCCGCCCTTACATGGCAGGGCGGCCCGGCCATGCTGCTGCTCTGCCCGTATGAAAACCAGCACGGGCCGCTCCCTGCTCCCGCCTTCGGCACTCCCTCCCGCGGGGGGTATGTGGTGAAGCAGGAAGAGATGCGGCAGGTCACGCTGATTGCCTCCGGCCCGGAGGTTGCCATTGCGCTGAAAGCGTCGCACCATCTTGCCCGGCAGGATATCCGGGCCACCGTGGTTTCCATCCCGTGCTGGGAGCTGTTTGCTGAACAGCCCGCCAGCTACCGCAAAACCGTGCTGGGCGCCTCTGGCCTGCGCGTGGGGATTGAGGCCGCTTCCGGCTTTGGCTGGGAACGCTGGCTTGGTGAAGAAGGAGTTTTTGTTGGCATGGATGATTTCGGCACGTCCGCCCCGGCCAACGCATTGTATGAACGTTTCGGCATTACTGTTGAGGCGATCTGTGAGAAGGTGCGGGCGCATCTTCTTACCTCAGGCGCTGAGCGGGGGTCTTCCCTGCGCACGCCGGACCAGCCCCGGACCCGCGTTCGGGGACCGTTAACGACAAGACCATAGAATAAAAAAACGGAGCTTAAAAAACATGGCAGTCAAAATTGCGATCAACGGATTCGGGCGTATTGGCCGGCTTGTTCTGCGTGGTATTATTGAAAGCGGGCGCACGGATGTTGTGCCGGTCGCCATTAACGATCTGGGCAGCGTGTCTGATAACGCTCACCTGCTGAGCTATGACAGCGTGCACGGTCGCCTGCCGGCTGACGTCAAGGTTGATGGCAACAAGCTGATCATCACAGCACATGGCCGCACATGGGACCCGATTACCGTCTCCGCCGAGCGTGACCCTTCCAAGGTGCCGTTTCAGGGCGTGGATGTGGCCATGGAATGTACGGGCCTGTTCACCTCCAAGGAAAAAGCCGGTCAGCTTCTGGCCGCTGGCGCCCGCAAGGTGATTATTTCCGCTCCGGGCACAGACGCGGATGCCACCATCGTCTACGGCGTGAACCAGAACGTGCTGACGCCGGACATGACGGTCATCTCCAACGCCTCCTGCACCACCAACTGTCTGGCTCCTGTGGCCAAGGTGCTGGAAGATACGTTCGGGATTGAACGGGGCTACATGGTCACCATCCATTCCTACACAGGGGATCAGCGCACGGTAGACACCCTGCATAAAGACCTGCGCCGCGCCCGCGCTGCCGCGCTGAACATGATCCCGACCTCCACGGGCGCTGCCCGCGCCGTTGGTCTGGTTCTGCCGCAGCTTAAAGGCAAGCTGGATGGCACCGCCATTCGCGTCCCGACAGCCAACGTCTCCCTCGTCTCACTTGATTTCGTGCCGAAAAAAGTGCCGGGCTCTGTGGAAGAGGTCAACGCCGCCATCAAGGCTGCCGCGTCCGAAGGACCGCTGAAAGGCATTCTGGCCTATTCCGACGCGCCGCTGGTCAGCTCCGATTTCAACCACACGCTGGCATCCTCCAGCTTTGATGCAACCCAGACCACGCTGGTTGATGGTGGCAAGCTGGTCCGTATCTGCTCCTGGTATGATAATGAATGGGGCTTCTCCAACCGCATGTCCGATACTGCGGCCCTGTTCGGTTCACTCTGATGGCCATCCTCCCCTTCAACACGCTGGATAAGCTTGACCCGCAGGGCAAGCGTATCCTGCTGAGAGCCGATCTGAACGTCCCGATGCAGGACGGAAAGATTTCGGACATGACGCGCATTGAGCGCATTGTGCCCACCATCCGGGAACTGGCGGACAAAGGCGGGCGCGTGATTGTGCTCAGCCATTTTGACCGCCCGAAGGGCAAGGTTGTGCCCGGCCTGTCTCTGGAACCCATGGCTACGGCTCTGGCCACAGCGCTAGGCAAGCCTGTCAGCTTTATGCATGACTGCATCGGCCCGCAGGCGGAAACCGCAGCACGCTCCCTGAAAGACGGGGAAGTGCTGCTGCTGGAAAACACCCGCTTCTACCCCGGTGAGGAAACCAACGCACCGGATCTGGCGGCTGAACTGGCAAAGCTGGGGGATGTGTATGTGAATGATGCGTTCTCCGCAGCGCACCGTGCCCATGCCTCCACCGCCGGTGTGGCCGAACATCTGCCATCTTTTGCCGGGCGGCTGATGGAAGCGGAACTCTCTGCTCTGGATGCGGCGCTGGAAAACCCCGAGCATCCGGTTGGCGCCATTGTTGGCGGCGCGAAAGTGTCCACCAAGCTTGCGCTGCTGGAAAACATGCTGGAACGCGTGGATGTTCTGGTGGTCGGCGGGGCTATGGCCAATACCTTCCTCGCGGCGAAAGGCTTCAAGGTCGGCAAATCTCTCAAAGAAGACGATATGCTCGACACCGCCCGGCAGATTATCGCCAAGGCGCAGGAAAAGAACTGCGATCTGGTTCTGCCAGTAGATGTTGTCCTTTCTGAAGACTTCATGGCCGGTGCTCCCACGCTGGTTGCACCGGTTGCGGAAATTCCGGATGGCTGGATGGCACTGGATGTGGGGCCGGAGACGGTCAAACTGCTGAAAGCCAAACTGGCTGGCCTGAAAACGCTGGTGTGGAACGGCCCTCTGGGCGTGTTTGAACTGCCACCGTTTGATGAAGGCACCAATGCCGTCGCACAGGAAGCCGCTCGTCTGACCAAGGCAGGCAGCCTGAAGACCATTGCCGGGGGCGGGGATACTGTGTCCGCTCTGCGTCACGCCGGTGTGCTGGAAGACATGACGTATGTTTCCACCGCAGGCGGTGCGTTTCTGGAATGGCTGGAAGGCAAGGTTCTGCCGGGCCTGACCGCACTCAGCACAACGCTGGAACGGACGATTCCGATCTAAAAAACCCCTTCCTTTTCAGGATGGTTTTAGAAAAACAGGAAACGCCGGGGGTCAGACCTCCGGCGTTTTTTGTAACTGCGAAGCAGGCTGCTTCTGACCGGGCCTGACACGGCCCAGCGTATTCATCAGCGCCACACCGGCCAGAATAATGGCTCCGCCTAGCAGCATCCGCCAGTCGGGTACTTCCGCCGTGATCAGAAACGCCAGCAATAATGTTGTGGGGGCCAGCAGATAGATAAAGCCGGAGGAGCGGGCAACGCCAATCCTGCCCACCACATGCGCCCAGGCCCCGTAGCCCAGAATGGCGGGAAAGACAGCAAGCTGCACAACCAGAAGCCAGCCGGACACGGGTGCCGCCTGTAAGCTGCTCAACGCCTGCGGAAGCCATGGGGTAAGCAGCACAGCGCCAATAATCAGCACGTAAGCCGTTGTCGCCAAAGCGCCATATACTGCCACAAGTTTTTTCTGGACGGCATTATAAACCGCGGCGGAAAACGCCGCCCCCAGCACATCCGCGGCACCGGAGCCAAATGTCAGGCCGCCCGGCTGCCCCTGCGCAACCAGTATCACACCCCCAAAACTGATCAGGGAGCCGACCCAGCCCCAGACAGACAGCCGCTCCCCCATTATGCCCACCGCAAGAAGTGCCGCAATGAGAGGTGAAAAGCTAATGAGCAGACTGGCCGCCCCGGCGGAGACGGTCTGCTCCCCCACATTGAAGAGGATATTATAAAGGGAAATGCCAATCGCGCCGCACACAGCAAAGCGCGGCAAATCCTGCACACGCGGCAACCGGGGGCGCGTCCAGCCAACCCATATCAGCGCCAGAAGTGCGGCCAGCGCGTACCGCGCTGCAGCCAGAGGAATGGGGGGCAAAAACTGCAACGCCAGCCGCACCACAGGGTAAGAACTGGCCCACGATAAAATTGCCAGCGCCGCAGCAAAAATAGGCACCGGCGGGTGGGATGCAGGCAGGGTGTCAGCCGGTGTTCCCGGCGCAGACTGTGCATCCATGCTCTTTTTTACTCTCTGCGTAAAACCTGATCTGTCATGAAAGAAGCAATTTTTCCGGCCACAAAATCGCGCTTCAGAGCCGTTTCATCATACTCATCACGCACCCAGTCCAGAAACGGAATACGCCCTTCGGCTTCGGCCTGATACCGCAGGAAAAATGCATCCAGAATCCCTGTGCGGGACTGGCGGAAATGCCCGAACCGCCAGGACAGCTCCTTTAGCGCCCGCTCCGCCGTGCCGCCTTCAAACAGGATCACCAGCCCGGATGCCAGCCCGGCACGGTCCGCGCCGGATTTGCAATGCATCAGCATCGGGAACGCAATCTGCTGATACAGGCCTGCAAAACGCAAAATGCGGTCCCGGTGCGGTGCGCCCCGGCTTTCAAACGCCATATCCACATGGGCCAGCCCCAGTCTGGCCGCCGCAGTGCGGGACAGCGCATCGGACCCGCACTTCCGGTGGCCGCGCAGATTTACAAGCGTACGCAGCTTAAACCGCCGCATGGCCCATTTCAGGCGCGCCGGGGTGGGGTGATTACAGCGGTACACCTTACCCGGCACCACGGCGTGAAAGTTTGTCCAGACCAGCCGGAAAATAGCGTGGTCCACAAACAAACTGTCGGTCCATGCCCGCGTACGACCGGCAAGGGAGGAAAGATGGCCGTCAAACACGAACTACACTGCTCCGTTCCATGGAAAGGACTGGTGTCTCACCCTGCTCCTTCAGCGTCAATCTTTTCAACCCCCGGTCGTCCTTCAGGGGTTAGGCCGCGCATCCAGCTTCAGGCAAAAAAATGTCAGGTCCAGCCAGCGGCCAAATTTGCAGCCAACCTCTTTCATCACCCCCGTCGCTTCAAACCCGAACTGCCTGTGCAGCGCGGCAGAGCCAGTATTGGCGGCATCAATCCCCGCCACCATGACATGCTTCCCCTGCGCACGCGCCTGCTCAATCAGGGCATGCATCAGCAACTGCCCGACACCCTGCCGCTGGCACTCCGGATGCACATAGACGGAATGTTCCACCGTCTGCCGGTATCCATCCCACGCGCGCCAGGGGCCAAAGGTCGCATAGCCCGCCACCAGCCCGTCCGCAGAGACAGCCACCAGAACCGGATACCCCGCCTGCTGGCGCTCCCGTAGCCATGCCAGACGGTTTGCATCATCCACCACCTGATCATTCCAGATGGCTGTGGTGTGCAGAACCGCATGGTTATAAATGGTGGTAATCCGCGGGATATCCGCCGGACAGGCGTCACGAACCCTCATCATCTTTCTATTCCCGAAATCTGTAGAGTGAAAAAGAGAATTTATTCGGTCCGCTTTTATGTCTGTGCGAAATATTCACAGCATAAACCTGCTCATAATGGTCCTGAAGCCACTGGCAGACCGGCGCTTCCACCACATGCCGCGCACACCCAGCGTAGGGGGCTATAACAAAACGGGGATGCTGCCGGAGGTCCTGCATATAACGCATCCATGCGTGATCACCGAACAGAATATCGATATGCGTGCTGAACAGATACACATCGAACGGTTTTAGATCAGAACGATAAAAAACCGCGTGGTAAGTGCGAATATTCAGAACCGACGCATCCCCGACCAGCCGCGCCACCTCGGCATAATCCACATGCGCCATGTCCCGCGCGATATTGAAATTCTTTTTCGTCTCAAGCCCCACACAGACCAAAGAGAGCCCCAACAGAGGCATCAAAGACAGAGTGGAAGGGCGTGCCCCCTCTTTCCACAGAATAGCGAGCATGAGCACAACCGGGGCAAAACACAGCGTAAAATAATGGTCAAAAGCATGCCCTGAGAGCAACGTCGCCGGAAATGAGGACAGGAACCAGACTGGCAGGATCAGGGGGCGGCGGGTCGCCTCCTGCCGCAGGCCGGGTGGAAAGCGCCTGACCCACGCCACCAGCACCGGGGCCATCAGAACACCGTAAAAAACCATGCGCAGAACGCCCGGTATGCGTTCCGATACCGCAACACCATAGTGGCGCAGAAACTCAAACTGCATGGAAAAATATGCCTGCAACGCGCTATGTCCGGCAAAACCATACGGCGCAAACAGCACCCCAAAGCCTGCCAGAACTCCCAGCCCTGCCAGCATGCAGCGGGAAAGCCGGAACCATCCGGGAGAGAGCAGTATCAGCGCCACAGGCCCAACAAGGCACACAGCCGCCAGATAATTGATTGAAACCGTAAAAGCCGCGACACATCCAGCCAGAAAGAACAGGGCTGAGGCGTCTGTCTCAATACCCCTGAGCAGGGCCGCAAGACACACTGCTTGCCCCGTTACCACAACAAGTTCTGTATTGCCTGACAGCACATCAAAAAGAGCGCCACAGACACTAAAAAGAGCAAAGGCGGTTATCCGGCTGAATGACCCGAATGTACGGCCAAGGGCGACAAAAACCCCGATCAGAAACCCTGCCAGAAGTGTAAATTTGCCCGGATAAAAAGGAACAATCCGGTCCCACACCCCATAGAACAGGTAAGCACCCAAGGGTTTGTGATCAAAAGCATACTGGTAGGGCAGGGCGTGGTCCCGCAGCAGGCCGCGCCCGACGATGGCGTAATAGGCAGGATCTCCATCCGAGAACGGAATGATGGCGTAACTCAGCACATAGAGCACAACGCCGCAAAACAGCAGGACCTGTAGCCCGCGCAAGCCGACTCCGGAGAATATCCGCTTTGAGAACAACAGATTTTTCCTGTCTTCTCGCCTTTGCACACCCCTATCCTCTGCACTGTCTGACGGGCTGCAAGACTATGCCTGTCTTATCAAAAAAACAAAAACCCGGTGCGCCTGCATGACGCACCGGGTTTCCGTATTTTTCACTCAAACCTTACAGATCAGAGAGGCTGACCTGCCCGGAAAACCGTGTCTCTCAGGCTTTCCGTTCAATCTGCAATTCTTTAATCCGGCCAATCGCCTTGGCAGGATTAAGCCCTTTGGGGCAGGTCTGCGTGCAGTTCATAATAGTCCGGCAGGCATAGAGCTTGAACGTATCTTCCAGATCATCCAGCCGGTTTCCGGTATGTTCATCACGGCTGTCTGCAATCCAGCGATACGCTGCCAGCAGCACTGCCGGACCAAGATACTTGTCCCCGTTCCACCAGTAGGAGGGGCAGGACGTGGTGCAGCAGAAGCACAGAATGCATTCCCACATACCGTCCAGCTTGGCGCGCTCTTCAATGCTCTGCTTGCGCTCGGCATCTGGCGGCGGTGCGCTGTCTGACTGCAACCACGGGCTGATGGAACGCAACTGCGCATAAGCCCCATCAAGGTTGGACACCAGATCCTTGACAATCGGCATATGCGGCAACGGATAGATGCGCACATCACCCTTGATGTCCTTGATCGGCTTCAGGCACGCCAGCGTGTTTTCACCGTCAATATTCATCGCGCAGGAGCCGCAAATCCCTTCGCGGCAGGATCTGCGGAATGTCAGCGTGGGGTCCACATCGTTCTTGATGTGGATAATGGCATCCAGCACCATCGGCCCGATGGTATCCAGATCCACTTCATAGGAATCCACAACCGGATTTTTATCATCATCCGGCGTCCAGCGATAAACCCTGAACGTTCTGACATTTTTAGCGCCAGCCGGTGCGGGATAGGTTTTGCCTTTCCCGATCTCGCTGTTGCGCGGCAGTCTGAGTTCGACCATGTTCGCCTCCCTTTTTCGCCCGTTCTACCCGTCGGCTCAGTAAACGCGCTCTTTGGGTGGGAAGACCTTCACGTCATCCGTCAGGGTCTTCAGATGCACCGGACGGTAGGTCAGCTTCACGCCGCCTTTCTCATCCAGCCAGGAAACGGAGTGCTTCATCCACTCCTTGTCGTCACGTTTGGGGAAATCATCCCGCGCATGCGCGCCACGGCTTTCATGCCGGGCCAGCCCGCTTTCCAGCGTGACTGTTGCATTGGCCAGAAGATTTTCAAATTCCAGCGCTTCCATCAGGTCACTGTTCCAGATCAGTGAGGAATCAGAGACGGAAATATCCCCAAGGTCAGCCCAGATCTGGTGAATTTTATCAACACCTTCCTGCAGACTTTCCTCAGTGCGGAAAACGGCTGCGTGGGCCTGCATGTCGCGCTGCAAACGGTCACGCATAGCAGAAACTTTCGTGCCGCCCTTGGCGTAACGCAGCTTGTCCAGACGGTCGAGCGCGGCATCCCCGGCACCCGGCGGCAGCGGCTTGATAAAGTCGGTCGGTTTGACAATTTCCGCCGCGCGTTTGGCCGCAGCACGCCCAAACACAATCAGATCCAGCAGCGAGTTGGTGCCCAGACGGTTTGCACCATGCACGGATACACACGCGGCCTCACCCACAGCCATCAGACCGGGCACAACCGCATCCGGGTCTTTCTCTGTCGGACGAACAACTTCACCGTGAATATTGGTCGGAATCCCGCCCATATTGTAATGCACCGTCGGCAGAACCGGCACAGGTTCCTTGGTGACATCCACACCGGCAAAAATACGCGCTGTTTCAAGAATACCCGGCAGACGCTGGTGCAGAAGGTCTGACCCAAGATGCTCAAGATGCATCATGATATGGTCTTTCTTCGGCCCGCAGCCACGGCCTTCCTTGATCTCGATCGTCATGGCGCGGGAGACCACATCGCGCGAGGCAAGATCTTTTGCCGTCGGCGCATACCGCTCCATAAAGCGTTCGCCTTCGGAGTTGGTCAGATACCCGCCTTCACCACGGCAGCCTTCCGTCAGCAGGCAGCCCGCGGGATAAATCCCTGTCGGGTGGAACTGCACAAATTCCATATCCTGCGTCGGCAGACCCGCCCGCATGGCCATGGCATTGCCATCACCCGTGCAGGTATGGGCGGAAGTGCAGGACTGATAGGCGCGGCCATAGCCGCCCGTTGCCAGCACCACCATTTTGGCGTTGAAGCGATGGATCGTGCCGTCATCCTGACACCAGGCCATCACACCACGACAGGCGCCATCTTCATCCATAATCAGATCAATGGCGAAATATTCGACAAAGAATTCAACATTATGTTTCAGGCACTGCTGATACAGCGTATGCAGAATGGCATGGCCCGTACGGTCAGCGGCGGCGCAGGCACGCGGCACAGGGGCCTTGCCGTAGTCGCTCATATGGCCACCAAACGGACGCTGGTAGATCTTGCCATCTTCCGTGCGGGAGAACGGCACACCAAAATGTTCCAGTTCCTGCACGGCGGGCACAGCCTCGCGGCACATATATTCAATGGCGTCCTGATCGCCCAGCCAGTCAGACCCCTTCACGGTGTCATACATGTGCCAGCGCCAGTTATCCTCGGCCATGTTCCCCAAAGACGCCCCGATGCCGCCCTGAGCGGCCACCGTGTGGCTCCGTGTGGGGAAAACCTTGGTCACGCAGGCAGTTTTGAGGCCTGCGGCCCCCATGCCCAGCGTGGCGCGCAGGCCGGAACCGCCTGCTCCAACAACCACGACATCATAAGCGTGATCGACAATCCGGTAAGCTCCCCGGGACGGAGAGGTATTGGCATTCATCGTGACGGCGCTCCCATGTGCGTTCGGCCTGTCATGTCTTCAGATTGCGTGCCGCCGCGACATGTGGCGCAAACAGGCGGCACCGGGTTCAGCTCTGGTCAGGACCGCCGGTTACCGGCAGCCACAAGTTTTATCACCGCAAACACGCCCAGAAGCCCGAGCAGAGAGGTAACGAGTTTGACCAGAATACGGGTCGGCAGATGCGCCTTGCCATGCACATAGTCATCCACAATCACCTGCAGGCCGAGCTGCGCGTGATAGAAGGTGGTAATGATCAGCGCGGTCAGCATGGTGGCGTTCACCGGCTTGCCGCCCCATTTCACAACGTCCTTATGGTCTGCGCCGCCAAGGCGGAACATCTGGACGATAAACCATGTTGAAAGCGGCAGAAGCGACGCCGCCGTCACACGCTCGGCCCACCAGTGCGCCGTGCCGGAGCCACCGGCCCCAAGCCCGCGCGCACGGCCAAGCTGCGAGCGCATCACCTCGATATGAGGAGCGGAATCAGTCATATCAGGATGCCTTTCCTGCTTTGGCCAGCGCCCGCGCCCGGCGGGCGGCAACGCCCAGAAGGCCTGCGGCCAGCACAGTGCTGACACCGGCGGTCACTCCAACAGCAACCGGGCCATCCTTGTTAAGCTCTTCCTTGTCATAGCGTTTGCCACTATCCCAGATCAGGTGCCGGATGCCGCCAACCGTGTGATACACGACTGACGCCAGCCAGCCGACCAGCACAAGCTGCCCGACCGGGTTGCCCGTCACTTTGCGGGCTGTGGCGAATGCTTTTGGTCCTTTGGCCGCAGCGGCCAGCCAGAACACACCCAGAGCAGCGCCGCCGGTAGCAGCAACGCCCGTCAGGCGGTTTGTAATTGAAAGAACCATAGACAGGCGATAGCGATAAATTTGCAGATGCGGCGACATGGGCCGCTGAATGAGTCTGCCGTCACTTCGGGTCCCTACGTAAAGGGCCTTGCGGATATCCTGCATTGTCAGCCTCGTATCCTGTCCGTCTATCCCTTACGCCGGCCCAGACCGGCGTTTCTGCATCGAAATTTGTCCTACGCCCCAACCTGCGGACCGGTCAATTCAGCCAGCCAACACGAGGCCGCGAGGCGGGGCGACCTCACTCAGCCGTGTCTGGGGAGGAGGTCGAGGGCAATCATCGTCTCGGCAATCTGCACCGCGTTCAAAGCGGCACCTTTCCGCAGATTATCGGACACGCACCAGAAGGCGAGACCATTGGGAACAGTCGGGTCGACACGAAGACGTGAGACGTAGCTTGCATCTTCGCCTACGCACTCAATTGGAGTCACATAGCCGCCATCCTCGCGCTCATCGCGCAGAATCACGCCGTCCGCCTCTCGCAGGGCCTCACGCGCACGGGCCAGATCCACCGGCTCTGCAAATTCCGCCACAACGGCTTCTGAATGACCGATAAACACCGGCACACGGACACAGGTTGCGATCACGGACACGTCAGGATCGAGAATTTTTCTCGTCTCGACGGCCATTTTCCATTCTTCCTTGGTCGCACCATCATCCATGAAGCGGTCAATCTGCGGAATGCAGTTAAAGGCAATCTGCTTCTGGAACTGCTCAATCTTGGGCGGATCATTCACAAAGCTGCCGCGTGTCTGGGCAAACAGCTCATCCATCCCGTCTTTCCCGGCGCCGGAGACGGCCTGATAGGTCGAGACAACAACGCGCTTGAGCGTAAACAGATCATGCAGCGGCTTGAGGGCCACAACCATCTGAATGGTCGAGCAGTTGGGGTTGGCAATAATATTGCGCTTCATGCGCTTGAGGGCATCCGGGTTAACTTCCGGCACCACCAGCGGCACGTCCGGGTCCATGCGGAAATGGGAGGTGTTATCAATCACCACGCAGCCCGCTTTGGCCGCAATCGGAGCATATTTGGCGGAAACAGACCCACCGGGGGAGAACAGGCCGACATCCCAGCCCTTGAAATCGAATGTTTCAAGATTTTGGACCTTCAGCACCCGGTCCCCGAATGAGAGTTCACGCCCGGCAGAGCGCGGAGACGCCAGCGCGACAATATCGTCAATCGGGAAATCCCGCTCAGCGAGTGTCTTTAAAATTTCACGCCCTACTGCTCCGGTGGCGCCTACAACTGCAACCCGATACCCCATAACTCTTCCCTTACTCATTCCTGCCAAAGCCTGACCGGGCGGGGAATCTAGACCAAACGGGGCAAAAATGGAATTGCGGCGCGCGCGGAAAACCGGGCGGGAGCGGGAGGCTGGTTTTCACCGCTCACAATCTGGTGATGAGCGGGATTTCCTGATAACAGGGACACGCCGCGCAAAAAGAAAAGACACGGCTCTCTGGAAACCATTTCCAGCAACGAAAAACCAAAAAGGACCGGGACAATGTTAGGAAAAATGAAAGCTGCGGTCGTCCGCGAATTTGGCAAACCTCTCATACTTGAAGAACTGGATATCCCCGAGATCCGTCCGGACCAGATTCTGGTAAAAATGATTGCCTGCGGCGTCTGCCATACAGATCTGCACGCCGCCGCCGGAGACTGGCCCAAAAAACCGAGCCTTCCATTTATCCCCGGCCATGAAGGCGTTGGCACCATCGTCAAGGCCGGCAGTGCTGTCTCCCATGTGCGGGAGGGGGATGTTGTTGGTGTGCCTTGGCTCTATTCCGCCTGCGGGCATTGTGAACACTGCCTTGGCGGGTGGGAAACGCTCTGCGGCAAACAGGAAGATACCGGCTATTCCGTCAACGGATGCTTTGCGGAATATGTGGTGGCGGACCCGAATTACGTGGCTCTCCTCCCCAAAGGCGTCGACCCTGTGCAGGTCGCCCCGGTGCTGTGCGCGGGGCTTACGGTCTATAAAGGCCTGAAAATGACCGATACCAAGGCCGGAAACTGGGTTGCCATTTCCGGTGTAGGCGGCCTTGGCCAGATGGCAGTGCAATATGGCGTCGCGATGGGGCTGAATGTTGTCGCGGTGGATATTGACGATGAAAAACTTGCCATCGCCCGGAAACTTGGCGCAGCGCTGACCGTTAACGCCAGAGAGACAGACCCGGCGGCTTTCATGCAGAAAGAAGTGGGCGGTGTGCATGGCGGTCTGATTACTGCTGTGTCTACCAAAGCTTTTTCTCAGGCCATGGGGTATGTCCGGGCCGGGGGAACACTCGTTCTCAATGGTCTGCCACCCGGTGACTTTCCGATCTCGATCTTCGATATGGTGATGAACGGCACCACCATCCGCGGATCCATTGTCGGGACACGCCTTGATATGATTGAGGCCCTGTCCTTCTTTGCAGACGGGAAAGTGAAATCGGTTACGCAGACAGACCGGCTGGAGAACATAAACTCTATTTTTGAACGCCTCGAGGAAGGGAAGGTGGATGGCCGGATTGTTATCGACTTCCGGGCCTGACTTTTCCGGGGCTTTCGGAAAGGCTCAAGAATATGGCTTACAAAACCGTTAATCCGTACACCAACGAGACGATCGCCACTTTTCCTGACCTGAAAGATGCCGAACTGGAGTCTCTGCTGTCACAGGCAGAGAAAACCTACAAAAGCTGGCGCGGAACGTCTTTTGCCGACCGCGCCGGCATCCTGCACAAAGCCGCCAGACTGCTGCGTGACAAGAGTGAAGACTACGCAAAGCTGCTCACCCTTGAAATGGGCAAGCTGAAGCGGGAAGCTCTGGGGGAAGTCGCCCTCTCTGCCGATATTTTGGATTATTACGCGGAAAATGCCGAGCAGTTTCTGGCCCCGCAGAAAGTCCCCGGTGGCAGCGAGCGGGGGGATGACGCCGTTATCGTCAGCCAGCCGCTTGGAGTGCTGCTGGCTATTGAGCCGTGGAATTTCCCTTACTACCAGCTCGCCCGTGTAGCAGGCCCGCACCTGATGGCCGGAAATGTGGTGGTGGTAAAACACGCCTCCATTGTTCCCCAATGTGCCGCAGCGTTTGAAAAACTGTTCCATGAGGCCGGTGCTCCGGCAGGACTTTACACAAACCTGTTTGCTACACGCGAGCAACTGGAAAAGCTGATTGATGATCCGCGCATTCAGGGTATTGCGCTGACGGGGAGTGAAGGGGCCGGGGCCGCCGTTGCCGCACAGGCAGGCAAGAACCTGAAAAAGACCACCATGGAACTGGGCGGCAGCGACGCCTTTATTGTTCTTGATGATGCTGATCTTGAAAAATCCGTCAAATGGGCGGTGTGGGGCCGCATGAATAATGGCGGCCAGTGCTGTGTGGCCTCCAAACGCATTATTGTGCAGGACAGTATTGCAGACCAGTTTTTCAAACGGTTTAGTGAAGAGCTGGGGAAACTTATTCCCGGAGACCCATCAGATGATGCTACGGGGGTCCCGCCCATGTCCTCGCAGTCCGCTGCGGACCAGATTAATAAGCAGGTTGAAGAGGCTGTTAAAAACGGGGCCAAGGCGCATCGCGTAGGACCGACACCTCCCAATCAGGGGGCGTTTGTTCAGACCACAATCCTGACAGACCTGACCCGCGAGAACCCTGCTTTTTATCAGGAGTTTTTCGGTCCTGTTGCGCTGTTCTTTACTGTTAAGGATGAACAGGAAGCCATCGCTCTGGCGAATGATACCCCTTATGGTCTGGGTGGATCTGTCTTTACGCAAAACACCAAACGGGGTGTTGAGGTCGCAAAACAGATTTACACTGGCATGGTCTATATCAATCATCCGACATGGACCAAACCTGACCTGCCTTTTGGCGGCGTAAAACGCTCCGGCTACGGACGGGAGCTGGCGATGCTGGGAATTGAAGAATTTATCAATAAAAAGCTGATCAACGTCGTGCCGATTGATGCTCCGGCCTAACCCTATAACAGGCTGAGACCAAAAAAGGCGGCAGACTATGTTCTGCCGCCTTTTTTATGTTTTCCGGAACGTGTTTGATGGATTCTAAAGTTTAGCGTAATGTCCTGAACTCTACGCTTCTTTTTAAATCGTATTTTTTTGATCCTGTCTGACCACGTGCTCCACCAGACGCACACCCGTTTCAACCAGCTTTTCCGTCAGGCATACGCCTGTTTCAGCAGAACAAAGCTGCGGATTTCCTCGCCCGACACCCTCAGACGCTGTACAGTCCCCCTCAAGCGGCACAGAAATAAGAGCACCATCGAGGTCAAGCGTTCCAAAATCTGAAACCTTGAGACCCCACGCAGTTTTATCGGGCTTGTGTTCTGGAATCCGATCTTCCCTGACCAGATTAGGCAGAAGATGCATCCCGATACTTGTCAGAGGATTTGCGCCATGGCCGCCTGACTGCGCCGCGCGTTCCGCGCCCATAATCTGAGGTAAAAACCCGGCGGCAACACGCCACAGGTAGAAGCTGGGGATGATAACCTGATCACGCAGCCAGAGGCTCCGTGTCACATCATGGATCATGGTGCAGTTGCCACCATGCCCGTTCAGAATAATCAGGCGCGTCAGCCCATGCCGGAGCAGGCTTTCCAGCATATCCCGCAGAACGGCCTGAAGAGTGGTTTGAGAAAGAGCAATACCGCCGGGCATATATCCAAAATAATCCGCACCGCCAAAAGGCAGCACCGGGGCAACATAGACTTCATGCCCGGCCTGGGCAGATTTTCTGGCAATTTTTTCGGCCATCACATCCGCCAGAAGGTAATCCCCCATTGGCATATGCGGCCCCTGATCTTCAAAGCTCCCCAGAGGCAGCAGAATAACTGGGACACGCGCAACGGCTTCCCGCATTTCAGATGCGGTCAGGTGCGCCATATGGAATTTGGTCTGAACCATACCGGCATTCTTTCAAAAAAAATCAGGCAGGACCGTTTTAAAAAATGGCCCTGCCTGAAAACTCTTTTTAAATTCGTGTGGCCTTACTGCTTTACAACAGGGAGCAGGATAGAAGTTGCGTCCTTCCCTCCGTGATGGATGCTCTGGGTTGCAACCGTGTAATCCGCAGGTTTAGCATCAAAAATATTCGGCACGAATTTCTGCGGGTTACGGTCATAAAGCGGGAACCAGGAGGACTGAATCTGCACCATAATCCGATGCCCCTTTGCAAACACGTGGTTCACGGCAGGCAATGTAAAGTGATAATGCAGCGTGGCGTTTGGCTCGAGCGCTTCCGGCTTGGCAAAATCCTTCCGGTAACGGCCCCGGAAAATATCCATGGAGACTGGCAGCTCATACCCGCCCATTTTCGGGTCATCCGGTGTCATGGCTGGCTGAACGTCAATCACCTTCACCACCCAGTCTGAATCCGTGCCGGTCGTGGCGGCAAACAGGTCTGCCACCGGCACACCGCTTACGCGTACAGGCTCGTCCAGCACCTCGGTTTCATAGGTCAGCACATCCGGGCGGGATTCTGCTTCCCGCTGATCCTGCACCAGCCAGGGTTTCCAACGGTCCCCCTGTGCAAACGCAAAGGGCCGCGCGATAAACGGAACCGGGTGGGCCGGGTCAGACACATAGCTATCTGCCCCATCCGCTGCCGGGCGCGTAAAGCTCAGACCATGCCCCTCCGCCAGATACAGAGGCGTCAGGCCACCCGTGCAGTCATTTTCACAAACTGCGGGCCAGGAACGGTAATAATCCCATTTCTGATCCCCCGTATTGTAAATGATGGCATCTGGCAGATGCACGGCAGGGCTGCCGGGCTTCAGATATTCATCAAAAAACGGCCGGAACACATCGCGCCGATACTGGTGCGCTGTATCACCCTCAAACTCCAGCGGGCCAAGGGTAGAGCCGTTATAGTTCACCCCGCTGTGCCGCCAGGGCCCCATGACCAGCGTATTCGGCGCTTTGATATCCGCATCCTTCAGCGCCTGCCAGGAATGGATTGCGCCCCACATATCTTCCTGATCCCACAGGCCCTGTTCCCACAGCATCGGGACGGTGGGTTTGCGCTGCGCCAGCAGTTTATCCAGCGCCTGCCCCTGCCAGAACGCATCATAGGCCGGGTGAGCGTGCATCCGCTGCCAGAACGGATACTGGTCCAGCCCAGCCTGCGTCGCAAAGCTTCCGGCTGATCCGGCTTTCAGAAAATTCGTGTAATCATCAGCATCTCTGCGCGGGATGCTGTCGCCTGAGCGCCGCACCGTCATCTGGCTGGTAAAATAGTCAAACGAGCCCTGACGGAAGGCGCCGTAATGGAACCAGTCATCGCCCATCCAGCCATCCACCATCGGGCTTTCCGGTGCGGCCACCTTCAGCGCCGGATGCGGGTCCAGCAGCGCCATGACCACAGTAAAGCCTTCATAAGAAGAACCAGTCATGCCGACGCGCCCGTTGGACTCCGGCACATTATGCACCAGCCAGTCCACCGTATCCCACGCATCCGTCGTTTCATCCGTTTTGGTGGGATTGAGGGGGCCATGTGGCGGGCGCGTCATCACATAATCGCCCTGAGAGCCATATTTACCGCGAATATCCTGAAAAACGCGGATATAGCCACCATCAACAAAAACATCATCCCCCTGCGGCAGCACTTCCCGCATGGTCAGCGCATTGGGCACGCGGTCTGCACGGTGGCCCGCATTATAGGGCGTCCGTGTTAAAAGGATGGGGGCATTGCGGGCATTTTTAGGAACAACAATAACGGTATACAGCTTCACGCCGTCCCGCATGGGGACCATCACTTCCCGTTTGATATAATCCCGCTGCTGGTCCGTTGGCAGATGCACACTGGCCGGAATATCGCTCCCGGTCTGCACGCTCAGCGGGTCATGCGCCGGAGCAGCCTCAGCCGTGGGTGCCGCGGCCTGCGCTGCCGGAAGCGTTGCCATCAGCAACAGTCCGGACACGGCAACACCGGCCCACAGGCTCTTTTTATGTCCGGTGACGTTCTGTTTTAAGCTGGTCTGATATCCCACCATGATCCTGCACTTCTGTCTGGTCATTGCTTTGCAAGCTGATGCCCAGACGATGCGTTGGATCTGGCGGTTCGTCCACCCTGTTTTCTCAGAAACCCGCCTCAGGCCGGGCAGGTAACCGGGGTAATCTGAGCAAAGGCCCAGTCCAGCCAGGGCAGCAGCGCCCGCACGTCAGACGCCTCGACCGTGGCCCCACCCCAGATACGCAGGCCCGGCGGGGCATCCCGGTAGCTGGCAATATCAAATGCCACGCCTTCTTCATCCAGCAGAGCGACCATCTGTTTGACAGCCTTCATCTGCTCGGACCGCTCCAGTGCTAAAAACCACGGCGCCACAATCCGCAGGCAGATGGCGGTGGATGACCGCTCGGCGTCATTCCGGGCCAGAAACTCCACCCAGTCGGTCCGGGCTTCCCACGCGGTCACTTCTGCCAGATTGGCCTGACTACGGGCCTTCAGCCCGGACAGACCACCCACGGACTCCGCCCATTTCAGGCTGTCCAGCGCATCTTCCACACACAGCATGGACGGGGTGTTGATGGTGTCACCCCGAAAGATGCCTTCAATCAGCTTGCCTTTTCCCGTCAGACGGAAAATCTTAGGCAGCGGGCGCGGTGCTTCAAAACTTTCCAGACGCGCCACGGCACGCGGAGAAAGAGCCAGCATCCCGTGCGCGGCCTCACCGCCCAGCGCTTTCTGCCAGGACCATGTGACCACATCCAGACGGTCCCACGGCAGATCCATCGCAAAAGCGGCTGATGTGGCGTCACAGATCACCAGCCCGTCATGCTGCGCCGGAATGGCCTCAGCGGAAGGAAGGCGCACACCGGACGTTGTGCCATTCCACGCCAGAACGACATCATGCGTCCAGTCCACCTGTGTCAGATCCGGCAACTGGCCATACTCTGCCTTCAGAACGCGCGCCTTCTCCAGCCTGAGCTGGGAGACAATATCCTGCGCCCACAGGGAGGAGAAACTTTCAAACGCCAGCACATCCACCGGGCGCTCACCCAGCAGGGACCACAATGCCATTTCCACCGCGCCGGTGTCCGACGCCGGGACAATGCCTACGCGCCAGCCTTCCGGAACGCCGAGCATGGCCGCAGAACGGTCAATCACCTCCGCCAGTCTGGCCCGCCCTTCCGCAGAGCGGTGAGACCGGCCTGTCAGCGCGTTAGACAGCGCCGCCACAGTCCAGCCCGGACGCTTGGCGCAGGGGCCGGAGGAAAAGCACGGATTGGCAGGGCGGCAAGCCGGACGGGAGGAATTGGAGGAATGTGTGGAGGTCATCACCCGGTCCGGTTTCATGGAAGTGAGACAAGTTATGGTGCGAGAGAGGGGACTCGAACCCCTATGCCTTGCGGCGGTCGATTTTGAGCCGACTACGTCTACCGATTCCGTCACTCTCGCGGCAAGGCTTTCCCTACCAGCAAAAAGGCTGGCAGAAAAGGCCACATCCCCTCCGGTCAGCCTTGCCCCGTTCCGGGCAGGGCCGAAGCAGAGCAGGGGTTACCGGCAGACGCGCGCGGAACCGTCCGCAGCGATATAGGTGCCGGTCTGGGTATTAAAGCAGGCATTCTGCACACAGCTGTTCCCGCTGGCGAGTGGCTGAGGGTAGTTCTGCACCGCCATGGCCTGACTTTCCCGCGCGGCCGTCCCACAGAGGGGGGTGTTGGCCGGGGCTGACGGATCATTCGTCAACTGGCTTTCATTCGCAGGGGTGCCCTGCTGGATTGCCATGTTGGCCGGAAAAGTCTGGAGCGGGACTTTCTGCTGCGCCGCAGGCTGGGCGGCACATCCGGCCAGCAGCCCCAGAGCAAGGCAGCACCCCAGCGGGCGAAGAAAACGCGTAGACATGTGAACAGTCCCCTCAAGACAGGCCGGGCCTCACAGCCCCCGTTTTTCTCTGTGCCGTGTGCACAGGCTGACACAATAGACAGGATCTGAATTCAAGCTCAACCGGGCTTCCCTCCCGCCTTACAGTTCCAGCGTGGTCTGCTCGGCTCTGGCAGGTTTTTTCCGGCTGATAACGGCATCACGCTGGCCATCCCCAAAGGTCAGCACAACATCTTCCCCAGCCTTCAGCTTGCGGGCTGATGTGACCGGCTGGCCCTGCGCCGTGACCAGCGCATATCCCCGCGCCAGCACCGCCTGTGGAGAAACCGCTTCCAGTTGTCCGCCCACACCCGCCAGCGCCGCGCGGCGTTCCCGCACCAGTGCCGCCAGCGGAGCCGGGGAAATCCGCGACCGCCCCAGCCGGGCCTCCTGCCGCTGCAACGCGTGCTGCAACCCTGTCCGCAATCCGCTCCCCAGCAGAGCCAGCCGGGTGTTGCGCGCCGACAGCAGGGTTTCCACCGCAGGCATATGCCGCTCCACCGCGACCAGCGCGGCTCGCCGCCCCTGCACAAAGCCGGGTAGTGCAACGTCCAGCCTGCGGCCACGGTCATCCAGCATCATCCGCGCCGTGCCCAGCAGACCGGGCAGATCAGGCAAGGCGGCCGCAGCCCGGTCCAGCCGCAGCCGGGCCGTCTGCATCATGCGTGAGAGCGCCCCGAGCGCCCGTGCGCCCCGGTGTTCCAGTTCCGCCAGCATTTCCGTGCGTACCGGCACAGCAAGCTCCGCCGCAGCGGTCGGGGTGGGGGCACGGCGGTCAGATGCAAAATCAATCAGCGTGGTATCGGTCTCATGCCCGACGGCGGAAATCAGCGGAATGCTACAGACAGCAGCAGCCCGCACCACGGCTTCCTCATTAAAAGCCATCAGGTCTTCCAGGGACCCGCCCCCCCGCGCCACAATCAGCACATCCGGGCGCGGCACACCCCCGTTGCCTTCCAGCGCGGAAAAGCCGTTAATGGCGGCTGTAATCTGCGCGGCGGCCCCTTCTCCCTGCACCGCCACCGGCCACACCAGCACCGGGCGCGGAAAGCGGCGGCTGAGGGTTGTGCAGATATCATGAAGCACCGCGCCCTGCGCGGACGTCACCACACCAATCACACGCGGCAGCAGGGGCAGGGGGCGTTTACGGTCTGCGTCAAACAGCCCCTCTTCCGCCAGCTTCAGCCGCAGGCGTTCAATGCGGGCCAGCAGAGCGCCTTCCCCCGCATACTCCATCCGCTCCACCACAAGCTGGTAACTGGAGCGTTCGCCATAAGCGGAAATCTTGCCGGTAGCGATAATTTCCAGCCCGTTTTCCGGCACCAGCCCAAGGCGGGAGACCGAGCCACGCCAGACCACGCCGGAAATCTTGCCGCGCTCATCTTTCAGAGAAAAATAGAGGTGCCCGGAGGGGTAGCGTTTGAATTCGGTAATTTCCCCACGCACCCGCACCCGGCCAAAGTTGCCCTCAAGCGTGCGCCTGATCGCCCCGGAAATTTCCGAGACACTATATTCCGGCACATTCCCGCCAGAAGGTGCCCCTGTTGCAAGATCTTCGATCATTTGCCCAACCTATGCTACAGACGCTCGCCCTGAAAGAGCAGAGCTGACAGAGTGAGAGAGAAAAATATGCGGGTACTACTGGTTGGATCCGGCGGACGTGAACACGCACTGGCCGCAACACTTGCACGATCCCCCAGGCTGACGGCCTTGTTCATTGCTCCGGGCAACCCCGGCACGGCAGAGCTGGGCACCAATGTTGCCATTGGCGCAAGCGATGTGCCCGCTCTGATCACTTTTGCCAAAGGACAGCAGGTTGACCTGATTGTACCCGGCCCCGAAGCCCCGCTAGTGGCTGGTCTGGCCGATGCGTGTGAGGCCGCCGGTCTGGCCTGCGCAGGCCCCACGCAGGCTGCGGCGCGTCTGGAAGGCAGCAAGAGCTTCAGTAAGGAAATCTGCTACGCCGCAGGCGTGCCCACCGCGCGGGGGGAACGCTTTACCAGTGCGGACGCGGCCATCACTTATATTGCCGAACGCGGAGCGCCGATTGTGGTGAAAGCCGACGGTCTGGCGGCAGGTAAAGGCGTGGTTGTGGCGCAGACCGTAGCCGAAGCGCAGGACGCCGTGCGGGAGATGATGACCGAAGGCAGCATGGGGGACGCTGGCCGGAGCGTGGTGATTGAAGACTGTCTTGTGGGGGAGGAAGTCTCCCTCTTCGCCTTCTGCGCGGGCGAGACAGCCATGCTGATTGGCGCGGCGCAGGACCATAAACGCATTGGCGATGGTGATACCGGCCCCAACACTGGCGGCATGGGCGCAGTCTCTCCGCCACGCGGGTTTGACCGCGCAGCGCAGGAAGCAGCACTGGATCTGGTGGTTCGCCCCATGCTGAAAGAAATGGTTCGCCGGGGAACGCCGTTCCGGGGCGTGATTTTTGCGGGCCTGATGCTGACTGAAACCGGCCCACAACTGATTGAATATAATGTCCGCTTTGGGGACCCGGAGGCGCAGGCTCTTCTGCTCCGCCTGACCTCTGACCTGCTGCCCGCACTGGCCGCCCTTGCGGAAGACAGGCTGGACACAACTCCGGTCACCTTCTCGGATCAGGCCGCCATCAGCATCGTCATGGCGGCACGGGGTTACCCGGCAAAACCCGAAACCGGTGCTGTTATTTCCGGCATTGCTGACGCCGAGGCGCTGGACGGCGTACGCGTCTTTCAGGCAGGCACCAAAGAAAACGCGGCCAGAGAACTGGTTGTAGCCGGTGGGCGTGTTCTGTCCGTCTGTGCGCTGGGGGACACAGTGCAGCAGGCGCGGGAGCGTGCTTATGCAGGTGTTAAAGCTATCTCATGGGACGGTGCGGCATGGCGCACGGATATTGGAGCCCGCGCCCTTTAGAACGGCTTTATTTTTACGTGTGATATTCAGAACAACTCTGTTTATCACACGTTTTTTCTCAAATCTCTGCGCTGGTCTTTATAGCCAGTTTGCATCTTAAAACTGGCACCGGCTCAGCTTCCAGATCGTGTGGCCTGACCGCTCATACGCCCCAGTTTCGCACCAGCACCCTCGCATCTGACCCATCCGGATAATAGGCGCGTCGCGTCCCGGCCTGCGCAAACCCGGCTCCGGCATACAGCGCCTGTGCGGCTGCGTTTCTGACCGAGACTTCAAGAAACATCCGTTCAGCCTCACGCCCCTGCGCTTCCATCACACCCCATGTCAGAAGCTGCCGCGCAATCCCTTGTTTGCGGAAGGCCGGAGCTACACAGAGAGTGAGAATTTCAGCCTCATCCGCCACGCAGCGGATCATGAGGAAACCTGCGGGCTGCTCCCCTGCAAGAGCAAGGCCCGTCACCACACCGTGCATTGGGAGAAGCTGCTTTAAAGCGGCTTCATCCCAGACATCATCGCCAGAAAAACTTTGGGCATGGAGGGCTGCCAGCACAGCACCGTGAGCGGCCTGCGCCTCAACAATCTCCACTGGCGGCAAGATTGTCTGGGTCAAACCGGCGCGGACCGTAAACCGGCGGCCGGAAGCTTGGCCTCTGGTGGGTCAACATACAAAGGCAGCGCATCCCGTGGCGCAAGCTGTCCTGTCAGTCTTGCAACGGCTACTGCTGCAATCTGGATCGCCGTCGGCTGTATGAGCGCAGAAAAAACAGCATCTTCAACCGGGAGTGACGCTGCCGCATCTCCCGCCAGCACCCAGCGCCCCGGCAGGGGAGACCAGTCTGCAAGAGCGACGGCCTGCACACCCTCCGCGCGCTCTACAAACACACGCCCGCGCCGGGCTGCCGTAACCAGCAGCCACCCGTTCACACTGCCAGAGCTGGCACACTGCGCATCAAGCTCCGGGCGCAAAGCTTCTCCCCGCGTCACCCCGACCAGCGGACACCCCGCCCCAAGCGCATACCCTGCCGCCATGGCGCAGGACGCCCGCAAACCGGTGAAGGAACCGGGGCCTGTCACCACTGCCACAAGATCAGGCTGCACCGCATGTCCGGCTCCCCAGCCTGCCTGCTGCAAAGCACTGGCGGCCAGTAGGCCAATGCCTTCCGCGGCCTGTTTTCCGGCGGCACCTGTCTGGGTGAGCACCGTATAACCGCCTTCAGGCGCAGGAGTGACACAGGCCGCCATTCCTGCGGCGGCATCCCCTGCCGGGCTGCCGTCCAGCACCAGAATACGCTCAGCCATAACACTCACAGCAGACGACACGCTTCATCAAACCCCAGACGCGGAGCGCGGGGCGGCAACTGCTCAATATCCCCATAGCCCAGACAGAGCAGGAAGTTCGCGCGCCAGCCGTCCTCGGCCAGAAAAGCATCTTCCACCATGTTCTGGTCAAACCCGGAGATCGGCAGGGCATCCAGCCCAAGGGCGCGCGCGGCCGTAATCATGTAGGCCCCTTCCAGCGTGCCGTTCCGGAAAGCGGTTTCTTCCGCCAACCCGACATCCGCCGCAAACCACGAACGCAGCTCCTCATTGGGTGCCAGGCGCGGCAGTTCATCAAAAAACAGGGGATCATACGCCACAATGGCAATGACGGGCGCGCCCATCACACGGTTTACATTCCCGGCGGACAAAGCCGGGCGCAGGCGCTCCCGGCCTTCCGATGCGGTAATAAACACAAACCGGGCCGGGCTACAGTTGCCGGAGGTCGGCCCAAGGCTGACCAGACTATACAGGCGGCGCAGCAGGGCAGGCTCCACCGGGCGGGCCATCCAGCGTCGCGGCGTGCGCGCCTTTTGGAAAAGAAGATCCAGCCCGCTATCATCCAGCATTTCTGTCCTGCCTCCGCTGCCCCGCCTGTGCGGGGCTTTCCTGTATCTGCTCCCCTTTTAGGTCACAGACCGGGAGACGGAAAGATGCTGAGCGCGGCCTTAGCCTTCAACCTGCTCCACGGACACAACTTCCGGCACATAATGCCGCAGCATGTTTTCCACACCATGCTTCAGCGTAGCGCGGGAGGACGGGCAGCCCGAACAGGCCCCCTGCATGGTCAGGCGCACAATGCCGTCCTTGTAGCCACGGAACACAATGTCCCCGCCATCTCCGGCCACGGCCGGGCGAACGCGGGTGTCCAGCAGTTCCTTGATCTGGGTGACAATCTCCTGATCTTCTGGCGCAATCGGGTCTTCCGTAATGCCCGCACCTTCGGCCACAACCGGAGCCCCTGACACAAAATGGTCCATCAGAGCTGTCAGCACCAGCGGGCGCAGGTCTGACCAGTCTTCGTAATCAGACTTGGTGACGGACACAAAGTCATTGCCCAGAAACACGCGCGAGACGCCGGGCAACGCAAACAGCGCATCCGCCAGCGGAGACCGGCCAGAAACGGCATCGGCATCAATAAAGTCAATCGTCCCTGCGTCACCCATCACGGCACGGCCGGGAAGGAACTTCAGGGTGGCGGGGTTGGGGGTGTCTTCAGTTTCAATAAACATGGCAACCTGATCCTGATCGTCTGCTACGGGTCTCTCTGGCTCATCAGTTGGCATCACAATGCGGACAGGACAAGTCCTGTATTGCAAGAAAAAACCCGCTCAGCCGGGAAAAACAGGGGTTTTTATAGGCAGGTAGGCCTGCGGAGCAGCCATGCGCCACCTGTGTTCCGCTCTTCACACCTCAATCCGGCGCAGCATCCCGGCTTTTTTGCATCCGCATGAGCCGCGCCCTCAGGGCCGGGTCACTCGCATAAATAAACAGACCATGCACAGCCCGCGTCATCAGCACATTGATCGCATTCAGCATGATGCGCTCTTTTGTGCCATCGGGGTCCTGAATCCCGTCCCGTCCGGCAAACGCCGCACCATCCTCATACCGGCTGGTCTCAATACGGATGCCATCTGTTGCCTGATCATACAGCACGGACGGACCTAAAATCAGCCCCACATAATTCAGGTCAAACCCCTGCACAGTGTACACGGAGCCAACTTCATCAATCGTATCCGGTCGCTCCGCCCATGGCAGTTTTTCATCCGGCAGGGAACGGTCCCAGCGGAGGGTAAAGCGGCCCTCATGGATAAAGTGATCTTCCCCATTCAGCGTGTACGGATAGTCATATGTCGCCACCATGCGGGAGAGACCGTGGCGGGCATTTTCCTGCCTGATCGCCTCGTACAGATCCTGTGCATCGTCAAAAAACCTGAAGTTGAATGTCTGTTTATGGGGCATGGGAAGGATTTTCTTCCGGCAAAACCCGTCAATCCAGTCGAGCACATCCTGTTCCGCCTGCACGCGGAACTGCGTTTTCAGGTGATAAATCTGGCATGGCAGCCCCTGCACCAGACGTTCCAGAAGCGCCTTGCTCCAGCAACTTTTGAATTTCAGAACCTGCTTTTCATCAAAGACCAGAACCGTAATTCTGGCGAGCTTAATCAGTTCTTCAAGATGATTATTTTGTTGAAATCTGTTGTATTTGTCGCTTTTTGTCAGAAGAAGATGCGCTTCATCCACAAAAATAATATCTGCTTTTTTACCTGACTTGTGCATTCTGTTGATGAATGTTGTCGGGCGCTCAAAGTCTTTCTTTTTCAGAGCAGGATAAAACTCAGAAATATTTTTGTAGAGCTTCATCATTTCCGGATGATTAACAACGAGCATATTGTCCGTCTTCCAGAATGGACTATTTTTATCATCCCCGCGTGACAGAGACTGTATTTCATTAAAAATTGAATTTATGACAATACTTTTTCCAGTTCCAGCGTCACCTTCAATAATAAAAACCGCGTGCGCATCATGCAGGTGGGCCACACAAAATGCCTTGATGGCGTTTTTCAGATCCTGCTGCTCCGGCGAGAGATGTTTTTCAGGGGACAGTTTTTCTACCGCGCCGTTTTCATAAAAATCTGTCTGATCAGCCTCTTGCACAGTTCCTCCTTGATGCTGGCCGGAAGGGACTACTTTCCATTCCCCTTCCGGCCAAAACACATCAGATTATTTTCCGGCGGCAGACCCGGCCGCATTGCTTGCCCCAAGGGGAGCGAGCAGCGCGTCCAGAAGCTGCGTGTTCCCGTCCAGATGCGGGTAGCGCAGACCACCATGATATGTGACAGACACGGTATGGTACCGGTCACCATCCTTCAACAGCAGCTCTATCGGGGCTGCATCCTTGTTTTTGGCACTGGTAATCACATCCTGAAGGGCTTCAGGATCATAAGACTCCCCATTGACGGCCAGCAGGTCCTGATCCCGTGTAATCCCGGCCTGCCACGCCGGGCTGCCCCACAAGACGTCACTCACCGTACCCTTCTTACTTACCGTCAGCCCCAGAGAGAACATGAAATCGGAAACATGACGCAGGTCAGAATAAGATTTGATGTAGTCAGAGGGCTTTTCTGTATAGACAACCGTTGCCCCACCGCGCGTAAACCCATCCAGGGGCGCATGGGTGCTGGTGTTGTACAGCCGGTCATGCAGGAATTTTGCCCAGTCATAGGGCTGCACAGCGTTCAGCGTTTTGACGACGTCTTCAAAATTATAGGTGCTGGTAATAATGCTTCCATTATGAGTGCCAAAAAACGCTTTAGCAAAATCATTCAGGCTTTTTGTATTGCCTGACAGTTTGCGGATCAGCGTATCCGCATCCAGCCAGACAAGCTGCCCTTCGGAATAGTAATCCTCGCTCCGCTGCCAGCTTTTCCAGGATTGTGGGGAACGCTGGGCAATAATCGGGTCATTTGTTGTATCAATCAGCGGACGCCACTGCCGACCCTGACGATTATCATAGGTTGCCGCAACTTCCGCCAGCGCCTCCTTGACCTGCGGCACCGTCATCAGCCCTGCGCGCGCGGCCAGCACATAGCCCCAGTATTGCGTCTGCCCTTCATACACCCACAGGCCCGTGCCGCGCTGCGGAGTATTGAAGTCCGGCGCCCACAGCCCGTCCGGACGGCGATATTTTCCATCCCATGAATGGGTAAATTCGTGGGCCAGCAGATCCCGCATCCCGAAGGTTTTATCCCAGTGGGTAAAGTACCCACGCGGACCGCTATTTTCACTGGACTGATGATGTTCCAGCCCAATGCCTCCCAGCTTGGTTGTCAGAGCCAGCAGAAAATCATAATGCGCATAATGGTGTGACCCAAAAAGCAGGTTTGCCTGCTTTACAAGGTTTTTATGCGCCTGAATCTGTGCCTCTGTCGCGGCCAGATCTTCCGGATGGTCCGCCATGACGTTCAGCGTGACAGACACCTTATCATCCTGTGTCAGGTCAAACTTCCGGAAATACTTGCCTGCAAAAATAGGGGAATCAACCAGTGTGTTGAAGGACACAGGCTGGAAGGAGACCTTGCTGCCGCTCCCTGTGCCATCAGACCGCAGAGCCGTGCCGTAGGACCACCCCTGCGGGAAGACCACGCTCGGATGCACCATAATCTGCCGCGTAAAATAGCCTGCCGGATACAGGGAAACTGCGGACCACTGGATATTCTCCATTGTATCCGTCATGACCACGCGCCCCACTTTGGGGGACACAGGTGTCAGCAACTGGTAGGACACTTCAAGCTGTTTTGTACCCTGCGGCACATCAATATGGAACGCGCTGACAGTCACTGTATCCCGCAGCCACGGAATCACTTTTCCATCGGCTTTTACTGTCAGGTCGCCCACCTGATTGATCGTCCCGCTGGGGGAGTGGTTCCCCGGCAGCCACATCGGGTAGAGCAGCACAAAATCCCCACCTTTTTCCACATAGCGGGTAGGGAGAGGGATTGTCTCCTTCATGCTCAGGATATGGCGGGCAAGGTCTGTGCCATCGACGGACAGAGAGAGTGTGCTGCCAAACGGCACATCCTGCGGGGCAGGTACAGCAGGAGGAAGCGGGAGTGGCATGGGCTGCGGCTGGGCGGACAGATCCGCAGCCAGCCCCTGTGGGGCCCCTGCAAGAGCAAGGCCGACCACGGCAAGGCATGGGGCTGTCAGCCCGACGCTGGACAGAAAGCGGTTTCGTAATGACATCACCAGATCTCCAACGGATGCGGTACGCCCTGAACGCCATCCGGCAACAGGCCGCACGCATGATTTCATTACGCTTTTGAAGCACTCTCACAGAGGCCTGTCGAGGCCTGAAATCCCCCTCATGCTCACTTTCACTCACTCTGCCATCAGCACTTTGGCAACGCCGCAAAAAGCCCGCGAAAGACCATTCTCATGCTGACGCCTCTCGGTGACGTGTCCGCCATGTCTGAGAGAATTACTGCCGCGTTTCCTGTGCCAGTTTAATAAATGTTTCAACACTCTGGTTTTTTGCGTGTTTGCGCCACACAAAATAAACATCTGTCGGGCCGGAGCCGTCCAGCCTGAAGGTCCTGAGTGTTTCACCTCTTTCACGAAACTGCCGGATAACACTTTCCGGCATACAGGACAGTCCTCCTCCCGCCCTGAGGCATGCAAGGATCAGATCATAAGATTCCAGCGTCAGAACAGAGCGCGGCTGGTAACCTTTATCCTCAAGCCACTGCTCCGCGCACCGCCTGTAAAAACAGTCTTTATTAAACAGATAGAAGTCTGATTGCGCGATCAGATCCGGTGTAATTTTCTTTACATGACCGGGCACAACCAGATGCAGCTTTTCAGAAAAGGCAAACGTGCCCTCCAGCATGGTATTTTCCACCGGTCCGTCCGTCAGCGCCAGATCAATAGCCTCTGTTATCAGCATATCTTCAAGACTAAAGCTTGGTTTTTGTAAAATATTAAGCTGTATTCCCGGATACGCACGCATAAAACGCGGCACACAGCGCGGGAGCAGGCTTAGAAACGCCACATCCAGCGCGCCCACAGTCAGAATACCGCGTGGCTGCCCCTCAGACCAGAGTTTTGGCAGGCGCTCGGCCCGGCAGACAATATCTTTTGCTTCTTTATAAAAAAGGCGACCTGCTGGCGTAATCAGAAGTTTTTTACGGTCCCGTACAAACAGATCCTGCCCCAGATCAGCCTCAAGCTCCTTCAACCGCATCGTAAGGTTTGAGGCAACGCAATGCATTTGCCGCGCGGCCGCAGCAATGGAACCTGCTTCAACAATAGCACAGAAAAATCTGAGGTGAGACAGCTTGGGAACATACATGGTATCATCACTTTTAGTGAGTATTTTACTCTTTTATAATCACTTTCCATCATACGCAAAGCTGTGAAACGATGGGAACCATCAGCAGCACAGACGTTTTTAACAGCAATACCCCAAAACGGGCACGTAGACCGTCTGATGCTCCCCTCTGTTTTACAAGGTGATTTTTCAATGCCGTCTTCAAAAAATCCTCCGCACTATAACCTGTTTATCAAAGGTGCATGGGCCAAACCCAGTGGTGGCGAAATGCTGGAGATCCGCAACCCTGCGACGGGAGACATCGTTGGCGTTGTCGCAAACGGGGCTGAGCAGGATGTCAAAACTGCTGTGGCCGCTGCCGCTGGAGCCTTTCCGGCATGGAGCCGCAAAACCGCCGAGGAACGCGCGGATGCGCTGTATGCTTTTAAAGAGCTGATTGAAAAAAATGCAGATCACCTCGCCAGCCTCATTACCAGTGAAATGGGTAAACCGCTAAAAGAAGCAAAAACAGAAGTTGCCTTTGCGGCCGGACTGCTCCGCTTTGCGGCTGAAAATACCCGCAGACTGGAAGGAGATATTATTCCGGGGAGCCGCCCGGGAGAAAAAATTCTGATTGAGAAAATTCCGCATGGCGTCATCGGTGGAATTTCCGCATGGAATTTCCCGCTGGCTCTGTTTGCCCGCAAGGTCGGACCCGCACTGGCCGCTGGCAACACCATTGTGATCAAACCGCACGAACTGGCACCGCTGGCGGCGCTGGAAGCCACACGCCTTGCCGGAGAGGCTGGTATTTTCCCTGCTGGCGTACTGAACGTCGTGCCGGGGGATGGAAAAGGCGTTGGCACCCCGCTGGTGGAGCACCCGGATGTCCGGCTGATCACCATGACAGGCAGCACGGCCACGGGTAAGAAAATCATGGCTGCCGCGGCTGAAACCCTAAAAGAAGTTCGGCTGGAACTGGGGGGAAAAGCACCCTTTATTGTTATGGAGGATGCCGATCTGGAGAAAGCCGCCACAGCCGCCGTTGTGGCGCGCTTTACCAATGGCGGGCAGGTCTGCACCAGTAATGAACGCACTTACGTCCATGCCGCAGTTTATGAAAAATTTGCTGATTTAGTCAGTAAGAAAATTGCGACCCTGAAAGTTGGCAACCCGCTTGATGCAGAGACTGATATGGGGCCAAAAGTCAGTGAGCAGGAACTGGAAAAAGTTCATGCCATGGTTGAAAAAGCTGTCTCTCAGGGTGCGAAGCTGGAAACCGGCGGCCAGCGCCTGAAAGGCGGGATTTATGATAAAGGCTTTTTCTACGCCCCGACTTTACTGACCAATGTCAAGGAAGGGATGGACATTATACAAAATGAAGTGTTCGGCCCGGTTATGCTGCTGACAAAGGTCACGGATTTTGAAGATGCACTGCGTCAGGCCAATGATTGCCGCTATGGCCTGTCCGCCTACGTCTTTACGCAGGACCTGAAAACCATCATGCGTATCAGCTTTGATCTTAATTTTGGGGAAATTTACGTGAATCGTGAAGGTGGCGAAGCGCCGCAGGGCTTCCATCATGGTTACAAAGATAGCGGCCTTGGCGGGGAAGATGGCAAATACGGTCTTGAAGCCTATGTGCAGACCAAGACGATTTATCTGAACGCCTGATACTCACGACCTTCGACCTTACGACAATAAAAAACCCCTTCCTTAGCTATTAAGGAAGGGGTTTTTCTGTTCTGGATCATCTCTCTCAGGCTTAGCGCAGAATACCGGTGTGCCCGATGGAATACCGGCCCGGCTGTGGCCAGACGGTCAGACCGTGCGGCTCCGCTCCGACCGGAATTTTCTTCATAGAGCCGTCTTCCGTGTTGATCTGGTAAACAACATCGTCAAAACGGCCAGAGAGCCAGAGGGTTTTACCATCGGCGCTTACATTGCCCATGTCCGGGCTGCCCCCTTCAGGGATCGGCCAGTTAGCGACAATCTTGTTGGTTGCAAAGTCAATGACCGTCACACCGCCAGCCTTGCTGTGCGGTTTACCGTGAATTTTATGAGACCCACGGTTCGCAACATACATCTTCGTGCCATCACGGCTGGGATACAGGCCGTGTGTGCCAACCCCGGTCGGGATAAAGCCAATTTCCTTAAAGCTGTCGCCGTCCACCATGAAAACGCCATCGGCCATCATATCGGCCACGTAGAACGTCTTACCATTGGGGGAAATCAGAATATCCTGCGGCATGCCGCCACTGGAAAGCTTCAGATAACCAAGGACCGTTTTATTAACGGTATCGACCTTCACCAGATGGCCGCCAAATTCACAGGTGAAGATCGCGTAACGCCCATCAATAGAGAAATCGGCGTGGTTCACGCCTTTACAGTCCGGCGTTTCCACAGACTGCTGGAGCGCCATGGTATGCGGGTCACGGAAGTCCAGCCGTTTACGCGCCTCGGCCACCACAATGGCGGATTTGCCATCGGGTGTGAAATACATGTTGTAGGGGTCGTCCACCGCAACGGCCGGGCCGGGTTTGGCGGTGCGCGCATCAATAGGGGTCAGGCTGCCATTTGTGGTGCCTTCCGCATTGTTCGTCACCCACAAGGTCCGCAGATCCCAGGACGGCACAACATGCTGCGGGCTTTTCCCAACGGGGAAGCGGTCCACCACTTTGGATGTTGCCGGGTCGATCACGGACACATCATTGGAGCGCAGGTTCGGCACATATACGCGGGCCGGGTCCTGTGCCACTTCCGGATTGATATGCTCCGGTGTGGTCTCACTATACAGGTTGGCCGGGTTGATAACCGGCGGCATGCCCGGGATGGTCTGCACAGCAGAAGGCGCTGCGGCAGTGGCTCCGGCCGTCTGGACGGGAGCACCCTGCACAACCGGGGTCTGCCCCGGGGCGGACTGCGGAGCAGCAGACGGCGCGGTTGTCTGCACAGGGGACTGACTGGCTTCCTGCGCAACGGCCAGACCGGCCCCTGCGCCCAAAGCGACAAACACAGCCGTAGCGGCTGCCAGATGTCTTTTTACTACCATAATATTACAGCCCATCCCTTTCTTGTGCTGTCATCGTCACGCAACGAGGCTTTAGCATATGGGCGATTAGGCGTCTATTTTCGCCCCTCTGGTGCAAAAACGTTCTTTATTGAGATTTATTCTTAAAGACTCTTTAAAGACCTTTCTGGCCTTGTATTCAGAACCCTCGTGCCGCCTGAATAGCCTGCACGGCAGCAGAGATCTGCATCCCAAGACCAGCCTGCCCGAGAACCGCGGAGGCCCTGCGCGGGTCTCCCCCATAAATTCCCTGCTGTGCGGACGGGGCACCAGCGTGATGCAACGCATCCTGCCGCACCATGGAAGGGTCAACCGCCAGCATCAGGGAGGTGTCACTGATATCTGCATGCTGGCCCACATCCTTGCCATACCCCTGCTGCTTCAGCCAGTCAGCGTACTGGTGTGCGATCACGGTATAAAATCCACTGACATACAGGGCCTGTGCCCCATTCCCATGCCATTTCTGATTAAGCGTGGCGGCCGCTTTTCCCAGATATTTCTGGTAACCACCGTGATCCCCCACAAAAACAATCAGCCGGAAGCCCTGCACCTGAAAACTCTCCCCGGCGGAGATCAAGAGTTTTTCAAAAACATCAGGTGGAACCGTAATTGTTCCGGGGAAACGCATATGGGAAGAGCGCGGTGAAGTGCCGCCTTCCGGCACGTAGGCCACAACAGGAGCAACCAATGTTTTTCCGGTTTTTTCCGCAATTTTTTCCGCAAGATAAGCAGCGCGTTCATTATG
Source organism: Acetobacter persici (assembly GCF_018256955.1). Lineage (NCBI taxonomy): Bacteria > Pseudomonadati > Pseudomonadota > Alphaproteobacteria > Acetobacterales > Acetobacteraceae > Acetobacter > Acetobacter persici. The sequence continues at coordinate 15,810 of NZ_JAERKU010000008.1, read as the reverse complement.
CTTGCCAACGGCAATGTAGGGGCCACTCTGCTCCGTGCCCCCCACGGGGATGATGATCGTCGTCACGCCCGCCGCAACACCGGATTGAATTTCCGTCCATGTGTGTTTTTCAAACAGAACAGAATTTGCCGTGCTGCCTGACTGGCCGCCCTGTTCCACAGTCTGCGCAGATACCGGTGAGGACAGCAGGGCTGCCCCCAGCATAAGCCCCGGCACAACACACTGGAAAACCTTATTTTTTTTGTTTTTTACAGGCACAGCTTATTTCTTCTTTTTTCTGGTTTTAGCCGAAGCGGGAGCCAGCAGCGGAGCAAGAAACTGGCCGGTATAGCTTTCCTTGCAGGCCACAATATCTTCCGGCGTGCCTTCCGCAACAATGCGGCCACCGCCATCACCACCCTCCGGCCCAACATCCACAATCCAGTCGGCGGTTTTGATCACTTCCAGATTATGTTCAATGACAATCACGGTATTACCCTGATCCACCAGCGCATGCAGAACTTCCAGAAGCTTACGCACATCTTCCGTATGCAGCCCGGTTGTCGGCTCATCCAGAATATACACGGTCCGACCTGTTGCCCGGCGTGCCAGCTCCTTCGAGAGTTTGACACGCTGAGCCTCCCCACCCGAAAGGGTGGTTGCCTGCTGGCCCAGAGCAACATAGCCCAGACCGACTTTTTGCAGAATGGCCAGTCTGTCCCGGATACGGGTCTGTGCGGAAAAATAGGGCAGGGCTTCATCCACGCTCATTGCCAGCACATCGGCAATGGATTTTCCTCGGAATTTGATATCCAGCGTCTCGCGGTTATAGCGCGTGCCTTTGCAGGTATCGCAGGTGACAAACACATCCGGCAGAAAGTGCATCTCGATTTTGAGAACACCATCCCCCTGACACGCCTCGCACCGCCCACCCTTTACGTTGAACGAGAACCGGCCCGGCTTGTAACCCCGCGCCTTGCTCTCCGGCAGTTCTGCAAACCAGTCACGGATAGGGGTAAACAGGTCTGTATAAGTTGCCGGGTTGGAGCGGGGGGTGCGGCCAATGGGAGACTGATCGATATCAATAATCTTATCGAGCAGCTCAATCCCTTTAATGTTTTTATACGCTTCCGGCGTCTGGGAAGACCCCATCAACTGCCGGGACAGGGCTTTATAAAGCGTATCAATAACCAGCGTGGATTTCCCGCTGCCGGAAACCCCTGTTACGCAGGTAAACGTGCCCAGAGGAAAATGGGCCGTGACGTTTTTCAGGTTATGCCCTGTGGCGCCTTCTACCGTGAGGACTTTTTTCTTGTCATACGGCCGCCTGTGCTCCGGCACCGGAATCCGCTTACGCCCGGACAGATAAGCGCCTGTCAGGCTTTCCGGCACCTTGGCAACTTCTTCCGGGGTGCCTGCGGCAATCACAGTGCCGCCGTTCACACCCGCTCCAGGCCCCATATCCACAAGCCAGTCCGCACTGCGGATTGCATCTTCATCATGCTCAACAACAATCAGAGTATTTCCGAGCTTTTTCAAACGCTCCAGCGTTCCAAGCAGTCGCTCATTATCGCGCTGATGCAGGCCAATCGAGGGTTCATCCAGCACATAGAGAACCCCGGTTAGCCCGGAGCCAATCTGGCTGGCCAGCCGGATACGCTGACTTTCACCGCCCGATAACGTGGCGGAACTGCGGGAGAGCGTCAGATAGTCCAGCCCCACATCATCCAGAAAGGTCAGACGTTCCTGAATTTCCCGCAAAATACGCCGTGCAATCTCAGCTTTCTGGGGTGTGAGCGTTGGCATGACGGTCTCAAACCACTCCAGCGCCGTACCAATTGGCAGGTCACAGGCCTGAGCAATGGTTTTATCTGCAACACGGACAGACAAAGCTTCTGGCCGCAGGCGTGCCCCGTGGCAGACATGGCATGGCTTTTCTGACTGGTAACGGGAGAGTTCCTCACGCACCCACATACTGTCCGTGTTGGCCAGACGCCGGGCCAGACTGGCCAGAACCCCTTCAAACGGTTTGCTGACCGTGTAACTTTTCCGGCCATCCTGATAGGTAAAGTCTATGTTCTCTTCAACACCGTTCAGAATACCGTCCTGCGCCTTTTCCGGCAGGTCTTTCCATGGGGTGTCCATGCTGATGCCAAAATGCGCGGCCAGGCTTTTCAGTGTCTGTTCCAGCAAAGGCGATTTTGCATCTTTCCACGGTGCAATGGCCCCTTTCTGCAAAGACTTTGAAACATCCGGCACCACAAGAGCCGGATTGAAAAATGTTTCAGACCCCAGCCCATCACAGGACGGGCACGCCCCCTGCGGCGCATTAAAGGAGAACAGGCGCGGTTCAATTTCTTCCAGCGTAAAACCGCTGACAGGGCAGGAAAAACGGGAAGAAAAAACCAGACGTTCCGGCTCTGCGTCTTTGTCTTTCAGAACTTCTTCGGTGTAGGCAATGCCATCGGACAGGCTCAGGGCTGTTTCAAAACTGTCAGCCAGACGGGTTTCAATCCCTTCTTTCACAACGACCCGGTCCACCACTACTTCCACAGTATGGCGCAGCTTGCGGTTCAGGGCCGGGACGTCCGCAATTTCATACAGTTCCCCATCCACCTTTACGCGGGTAAAGCCCTTGCGCTGCAACTCCGCCAGCTCTTTCCGGTATTCCCCTTTACGGTCCCGGATAACGGGGGAGAGCAGCAGCAGGCGCGTGCCTTCGGGCAGCGCCATGACACGGTCCACCATCTGGCTGACGGTCTGCGCTTCAATCGGCAAACCGGTGGCTGGAGAGTACGGCACCCCGGCCCGCGCCCAGAGCAGACGCATATAGTCGTAAATTTCCGTCACGGTCCCCACGGTGGAGCGGGGGTTTTTGGACGTGGTTTTCTGCTCAATGGAAATCGCGGGGGAAAGCCCTTCTATGGAATCCACATCCGGCTTGCCCATCAGTTCCAGAAACTGGCGGGCGTAAGCGGAGAGGCTTTCCACATAACGGCGCTGGCCTTCGGCGTAGATCGTATCAAACGCCAGTGACGATTTCCCGGAGCCGGAAAGCCCGGTCACAACCGTCAGACAATCCCGTGGAATATCGATATCAACATTTTTGAGGTTGTGCGCCCGTGCCCCGCGCACACTGAGTTTCTGAGCACTGGGAAAAGATGGATTGTCCATAAAATACCGCTGCCGTTCCTGTTTTGTCCAGTATGCCGCCTTTGCCTCCCTTCATGCAATCAGGGAATGGCCGCCCGGCACGTCTTCCATGCTGATATGGGATGTCTCTCGCCAATTCCCATTGCACCGGGGCAAAGGATTCACCATTTAGAAAGCTAATGCGGTTTGCGCCGCCGGATGGACCCCGCGCCACCCCGTCGTTTTGAGCAAGGATGAACACCAGATGGACCATATTATTGGCCAGCAAGCCCCTCAGGCTTCCGGCAGCCTGATGCAGGACCCGCTGGCACAGGGGCAGACCGCCACGCCTCAGGCCTCAGCCCCGCTGATTACGGATGGCACACAGGCCACCTTCATGCAGGATGTGATTGAAGCCAGCCGGTCCATCCCTGTGCTGGTCGATTTCTGGGCGGACTGGTGTGGCCCGTGCAAGCAGCTTGCTCCGGTGCTGGAAAAGGTTGTGACCGCGGCCCGTGGCAAGGTACGCCTTGTTAAAATTGACATTGAAGCCAACCGCGCGCTTGCCGCCCAGCTCACGCAGATCGGCCTGCCGCTGCAATCCATCCCGATGGTCGCGGTCTTCTGGAAAGGCCAGATTCTTGACCTGTTTCAGGGCGCTCTGCCGGAAAGCGAGATCAAGAAATTTGTGGAAGGCGTGCTGAAGGCCGCCGGTGGGGGTACGCTGCCCGCAACGGAACTGCTGCAGGAAGCCACTGTGGCAATGGAGACCAACCAGCCTGCGCACGCTGCGGAGCTGTTCTCCGGCGTTCTGGGTGAAGAACCGGAAAACCCGAAAGCATGGGGCGGCCTGATCCGCGCCATGCTGGCTCTGGATGATGAAGAAGCTGCCGACGCTGCCCTTGCCGACGTGCCGGAAAAAATCCGCGATACACCCGAGGTTGCAGGCGCACGCGCGGCGCTGGAACTCAAAAAGGAAGGCCGCAAGGCCGCGCAGGAAATGGAAGAGGTCCGCGCCCGCCTTGCCGCCAACCCGCAGGATCACGCCGCCCGCTGCGAACTCGCAACAGGCCTGAATGTGGCTGGCAAGCGGGAAGACGCTGCGGATGAACTGCTTTCCATCATCAAAGCAGACCCGAACTGGAACGAGGGTGCCGCCAAACAGCAGCTTTTCCGCTTTTTTGAAGCCTGGGGCCATGATGACCCCGCGACACTGGCCGCCCGCCGCCGGCTGTCTTCCCTCCTGTTTTCCTGACACGGTTCCTCTTGGCCTCTTTCTTTCCTGACGAAGAAATTCTGCGTCACGTTCCCAGAGTTTCAGACCTGACTATGGCCGATATCCCTGCGGAAATCGGCCTGTTTCCCCTCAGCGGCGTTCTGCTGCTGCCACGGGGCAAGCTGCCGCTGAACGTGTTTGAACCGCGTTACGTGGCACTGGTGGAAGATGCTCTGGCCTCCCAACGGCTGATCGGCATGATTCAGCCTTTATGGAAGGAAGAGGATGAAGAAGAGCACAATAAAGCCCCGCCTCTTTATTCCGTTGGCTGTCTGGGCCGCATTACCTCCTTTACAGAACGGGCCGATGGCACCTTTGCCGTAACCCTAAGCGGCGTGGCCCGGTTCCGGGTGCTGCGGGAGACAGGCCTGCACAGAGGGTACCGTCAGGCACGGATTGATGTCTCATCCTTTGTGGGTGATCTGAGCGAAATTCCGTCCGAGCCTTTTGACCGTGACAAACTGTTCAATTCTCTGCGCCAGTATTTTCGCCAGAAAGGGCTGACAGCCCGCTGGTCTGTTATTGAACAGATGGAGGATGACGCCCTGCTGGTCACCCTTCCCATGATCTGTCCTTTTCCTCCGGCGGAAAAACAGGCATTGCTGGATGCAGGTAGCCTGACAGAGCGTGTGCGTGTGCTGCAAATGCTGCTAGACCTGTCTGGTCCTGAAGAGGAAGGTCCGCCTTCCTGAATCATTTTTATGGGTATGACTCATGTCTGGTGCTGAAATTTCTCCTCCGCTTGACCAGCGGCTCCTCTCCATTCTGGTCTGTCCGGTGACAAAAGGCCCGCTGACCTATGATGCCACCACCAATGAGCTGATCAGCGCACAGGCTAAACTGGCCTTCCCCATCCGGGATGGCATTCCTGTCATGCTGCCGGAAGAAGCCCGCCCCCTCGAAGGCTGAGTTTTTTAATATCCTCAAGGCTGGATAACGCTCTGCCGTGAAACGCTGCGCCCCTCTGCTCAGAACCAGATCCGCTCCACGCCTCATGCTGGAGCTGGGGGCGCTCGTTCTGGCGGCCCCCCTGCTGGCCGGATGCCATGTCGAGATTGAAGGCGATAATATCGACCTTCCTCCAGAACGGCCGGGCCGTTTCCTGCCCGAGGCCGCTCCGGCAGAAGCCCGCGCGGCGCAGGAGCAGGAACGGCGAGAAGATATGGCGCGCAATAACGGCCAGAACCCCGATAAAGCCCAGCCAACCGACCGGTACGAGCCTCTGGCTCCCTCCGACGCTGCAACCGGCCCGCTCCAGGCAGGGGACGGCCACAGCGTTATCCCGGAAACACAGGCTATTTACGGCAAGCGGGAACAACAACAGCCGTCATCGGCCCCGCAGTCGCACTAAGTCTGCTTCAGCGCGGCACCAGAGGTCCGGCTGCCCGCACACCACCGCGCCAGACAGCGGCAATCTGGTCAACAGCCGCAATATTGTCCGCAGGATCTGCCTCCAGCACCACAAAATCTGCACGCTTGCCGGGAGCAATCACCCCACGGTCAGACAGGTTCAGCAAAGCGGCGGCCTGACTTGTCGCCAGTGTCAGCGCCTGAAGGGGCGTCAGCCCGGCCTGCACCAGCAGCCTCAGTTCCCGGTGTTCCGCAAAGCCGGGAATCCTTACCGGAGCCGCGCCGGAATCCGTGCCAAAGCCAATCTTCACCCCGGCTTTATACAGTGTGAGCAGGTTTTTCTGGTTCATCGCCACAGCCGCGTGTGAGGCCTTCGCCAGAGGGGAGGAGACCGTTTTCTGCCGCCATGCCGGGTCTGAAAACTGTTTTTGCAGGTCCGCACTCAGGCCAGCCTTCAGAACCGGATCATTCAGGATTTCAGGCTGTTCAGCAAACAGGTATGTCGCTTCATCCAGACTGATTGTGGGAATATACCACACGCCCCGGTCTTTCAGAGCGGCAATAAAGGTGCCGTCCACCGGCTCGTCCCGCACACCATGCGCAATAATGTCTGCCCCGGCGGCTACAAGCCGCTTGCCGTAATCCAGATCATGAATATGCACGGCCACACGCAGATGCTGGCTATGGGCTTCATTGATAACAGCCTGCCAGATTTCCGGCTTCATAACAGGCAGGGGCTTCTGGCTGGCTACTCCGTTGCGGAAATCATCCACCCAGAGCTTCACAAGGTCCGTATGCTCCCGCGCCATGGTCTGCACGGCCTGCTGTGCCTCAGCCACGGTAGCGGGGCGGAAAATCTGATCTTTCCCGACCTTGACCATGCCCTCCGGCGGCATCCCTCCGGGCACGCCTATCCCCTGATCAACCCCGAACAGATCTGCCCCGGCCGAACCATCCGCATGCTGGGCCTGCCGGAGATCATCAAAAAGAGGAGATTTTGTCAGACCAAGGGCGGTGACGGTCGTCACGCCATAGCGTTCATACTGGTCCAGCGCCCCTTTGATAACGGGTGCTGTAAAGTTTTGAGACCCGACAGAAGTGCCCGAAACAACGCCCACATGGCTGTGGTTACTGATCAGACCGGGGATCAGCGTTTTACCGGAAAGATCAATCCGCTTTGCACCCTGCGGCACAGCCAGCTTGCCCGTATGCCCCACGGAAACAATGCGGGAGCCCTGCACCAGCACCGCCATATCATCCTGTTCTGCAGCACCCGTGCCATCAAACAGACGCACATGCTCCAGCACAACAGGAGAAGAGGCTTGTGCCTGCTGCGCCCATGCAGATCCCTCCGTGCTTCCCAGACCAATTACGCTGGCCGCAACACCGGCCAGTAGCAGGCGGGAAAGCCCCTGGCCTGCCTGCTTTTCCTCTGAACGCCACCCCATAGACCCGTCCTTTTCTGTCGAACGGTGCTTAGTCCTCGTCGGCGCCAATTTCGGGGGCATGTCGCCGCATGAGGTCCGCACCGGCCATTCCAACAATCCCCACCATCATGCCAATGGCGGTTGGTATTGCGCTGCCACCGGGCAGCAGACCCACCAGAACACTACTCAATGAACCAATTCCAAACTGCATGGTTCCCAGCAGGGCAGACGCGCTGCCTGCATGCTGGCCATGATGATAGAAGGACATCACAGTCGCATTCGGCCCGATAAAGCCCAGCGCGCCGGTAATGCTGGCAATCAGCGTGCAGGTCAGAAGAGCGTGATGCTCCCCGGCAACCCCGCACAAAGCCAGCACCGTGAACAGCCCTCCGGCAACAATTGCCCAGAGCAAAGCACCTTCCAGCAGCACCGGCATGGCAACCCGATGCACAAGGCGACCGTTGATCTGCGTTCCCAGAATGAAAGCCGCCGCATTCACCCCGAAAAACGCCCCGAACTGACCGGGCGTGAAATGCAGCACCTGCTCAAATAGCACAGGAGCACTACCCAGATAGGCAAACATCACAAAGGTTGAAAATGTGGCGATCAGCGCGTTGGACAGGAACACCGACTCCTGACTGATGGTAATATAGCGCGTCAGAATTTTGATGGGGGAAAACGCAACCCGGCGTTCTGGCCGCAACGTATCCGGCAGAGAGCAGAACAGGCCGACAATGGCGGCCAGCGCATAGAACGTGCCGATCCAGAAGATCCACCGCCAGTTGCCAAATTGCAGAACAAGACTGCCCAGACTGGGGGCCAGAACAGGCATGACACCAAAAACCAGTGTGAGCTGAGACATCAGCTTCGCACCTTTTTTGCCTGTTGCCACATCACGCACAATGGCGCGCGGAATCACGGCGCTGGCCGACCCGCCAACGGCTGCCACAAAGCGACACAGGCAAAACAGATGATAATCCTGCACCATCGCGCAGCCAGCGGAGGCAATGGCAAATACCAGCAGGCCAAGCATAAGCGGCACACGGCGGCCAAATCTGTCAGACAGCGGCCCCTGAGAAAACTGCCCGATGGCCAGCCCTAAAAACCAGGCCCCCAGCGTAAACTGGGCTGAACCTTTGCCGCCCCCAAGATCGTGCTCCACCTCCGGAAAGGCGGGAAGATACATATCCGTTGCCACCGGCCCAATGGCGGTTACCAGCCCCAGCAAAACAATCAGCCAGGGTGTAAAGCCGGTTCCCGGCACAAACGGGGCAGGAGAAAAGCGCGGCATAGTCTGAATGTCCCAGCCTGTTAGAGTCCAAGCCAGCCAGAAAACATCCAGAGGCCACCAATCAGAAGAGCCCCTGCTATCAGAACAGGCAGGAGAACCGTTAGCAGAAAACTGCCTTTTGGCTCAGCGGGCTCGGCAATGCCGGTTTGCTGAAAAATCCGGTCTGCCCGGGCATCTGCCTCAGCATCCTCCGGGCTTTCTTCTGTCCAGTTCTGATCTGCCATATGTCCCTCCTGCGGCCCACTCTCCGGTCTGCGTCAGCCTCCGGAGGGGCTGACACATCATCAAAGACGTGTTGTGCTTACAGTAGAAAGCCCGGAATGCTCAGAAACATTTTAGGCAGCCAGAGACTAAGCAGCACCGAACAGAGTCAGGAAAAAACCTTATCTGCTTCAGAAAACCCACACTTCGACAGAGCTGAGCATTAAGCACCGGGCTTCTGGGAAGAGGCATTATCAATTTTTGCGAAGAGGCAGGATTGCAGCGTGAAGGTCGGATAGACCCTGTGCAGGAATTATCCCAAACTGCCTGCTTTAAAAACGCTTACAGCGTGAGCGTTTGAAAGTATTTTATAGCGGGAAAAGACAAAAAAAGCGGAAACTGGTGGAGCCAATCGGGATCGAACCGACGACCTCCTGAATGCCATTCAGGCGCTCTCCCAACTGAGCTATGGCCCCACACTGTTCCATTCAGGCCACATGACGTGGCTTGCCTGTGCACGCCTGATACAAGACGATTTCAGGGCTGACAAGTCCCTATTTTAGGAAAACAACACCCCCATCTCTCTCAGCCCTTCCAGCAAAGGCAGGAGTGGCAGGCCGAGAATAGCCGTCTGATCTCCCTCCATCCGGGCAAACAGATGCAGGCCCGGCCCTTCAATACGATAGGCTCCGACAGAATACAGGCACTCTTCACCTTCCGCTGCCAGATAGGCATCCAGAAAAGCGTCAGAAAAGGAACGCATTGTCAGCTGAGGTTCAGAGACATGCTGCCACAGGACCTGCCCGTTCCGGCACATCACCACAGCCGTATGCAGGGTATGGGTCTGGCCTTTTAGGGAGAGAAGCTGTGTCCGCGCTGCGGGGAGGTCCGCAGGTTTGTCATACCAGCTTCCATGACAGGAAAGCATCTGGTCCGCCCCGATAATAAAGGCATCCGGGCAGGAGAGGGAAAGCGCCTTGGCTTCCGCCAGACGGAGGGCAACTGTCTGCGGTGTTGCCCCCTCTGCCCATCCGGCCTGTTTAAGAGGCGCTTCATCAACAGAAGACGTCAGCACAGAGAAGGTCAGTCCGGCATTTTCCAGAAGTGTGCGGCGGATAGCAGATCCGCTCGCCAGAACCAGTTTATGGCGCGAGTCCTGTATTGGAGTCGGTTTGAGTACTAAATCTGTCACGAAAGCGAGTCTCTTTCAGGTACTGAGCAATAAGGGGGATGTGAGTACTCTCCTGAGTACCGGGGTACATGTGGATTGTACGGCGATCATGACAAGCGCGTACCGAGTACCGTGCACAACTCACGAGAGTCATGAACCGGTGAGTTGTACACACCCTCATTTGGGTACATTCTGGATAACTCTGAAAACCTCAGCATTTCCAACGCTCTGCAATCTGTACACAGTGTGGGAAAGATGGGGTACATTTTCGGAATGGTGGGTACCCCGTCATCCACAGTACCCTTTAACCTCTAAATCCATTTCTATTCTTTTATTTTATATTTTAGGACCGTGGACAGGTTGGACAAAGACGTGCAGGACTTCAGGCCATGACCAGCAACACAGATATCCCCCCCTCCAAACGCCTGCTCAGAACATTGAACGGTGAGGCTGTCTGGCCACCGCCAATGTGGCTGATGCGACAGGCAGGACGTTTCCTCCCGGAATTCCGGGCCATGCGCGCCAGAGCAGATTTTCTGACACGCTGCATGACACCGGAAATTGCGACCGAACTGACCTTGCAGCCTATCCGCCGCTTTGGGATGGATGGCGCTATTCTGTTCTCTGACATTCTCATTCTGCCCTGGGCCATGGGGCAGTCCCTTGAGTTTGTTGAAGGCACAGGGCCGGTTCTGGGTGCAATCCGCAGTGAAGCCGATCTGGCAAAACTCGATCCTGCACGCATTGCAGAGGTGACGGCTCCGGTTCTGGAAACGCTATCCCGGCTCAGAAGCATTCTGGACGGCCCTGACGATATTGGCGTTGCAAAAGGGGGTGCAACGACACTGCTGGGCTTTACCGGTTCCCCCTTCACGGTTGCCTGCTACATGGTGGAAGGTGGCGGCTCGCGTGAATTTGCCATAACCCGCAGCATGGCTTTTTCTGAACCCGCGTTGTTTGACAGGCTGATGGCGCTGCTGACGGAGCAGACAGCAACCTATCTCTGTGCCCAGATTGAAGCGGGTGCTGAAGCTGTCATGCTGTTTGATTCCTGGGCAGGTCTGCTTTCTCCTTCAGAATTCCGTAAACATGTGATCGCGCCGACGCGCCTGATTGTGCAGACCATTAAAGCGCGCTACCCCTCCGTGCGCGTTATTGGTTTTCCGCGTCTTGGCGGCGTGATGGTGGCAGAATATGCGCGGGAAACCGGCGTGGATGTTCTCGCTCTGGATACCGGGGCAGATTTTGCGACTGTGCGCAGTATGGTGCCGGAGCATGTGGCGTTGCAGGGGAACCTTGACCCGGTTGCTGTTCTGGCCGGCGGTGAGGCCATGCGGCGTGAAGCTCTGGCTGTCCGCAATGCCGGTCGTGGCCGCGCGCATGTCTTTAATCTTGGTCACGGTGTTCTACCGCAAACGCCTGTTGAGCATGTGGCGGATCTGGTCAAAACAGTGCGGGAGACCGGTTTATGACGCAGGCTTTAGCACTTTCTCCTGAAGGGCACCTGAAACTTGTCATTTTTGACTGTGATGGTGTTCTGGTGGACAGTGAACAGACCTGTTGCCGGATCAGCGCGGAAGAAGCCCGCGCTGCTGGCCTGACTATTCCGCCTGAAAAGGCGGTTGAAGAATTTTCCGGCATGGCATTGCCGGAAATTCAGAAAGATATTGAAAAGAAAACCGGAAAATCTCTCGGGTCTGACTGGGCAGATCGTGTCCAGAAGCGTTTTGTTGAAGCGATGAAACAAGGCGTTGACCCGATTGATGGCGTGCATGCCATGCTTGAAGGCGTCAGAAAACTGGGTTTGCCTGTGCGTGTCGGGTCCAATTCCTCGGTTGAGGAAATGGATGCGAAATTCATCGCCACCGATATGACGCATTATTTTGCAAACCGGATTCATTCCGCGCGGGATATGGGCGTGCCCAAACCCCGGCCAGATGTGTATCTGCATGCCGCAGCACAGGAAGGCGTTTCGCCTGAAAACTGCGTTGTGCTGGAAGACAGCAATACCGGTGCGCGTGCGGCGGTGGATGCTGGGATGATGTGTATTCTGCTCCGGCCGGGGTCAGAGCCGGTTCCGGACTGGAAAAACCTGATCCGTATCCATCACCTTTCAGAATTTGTGCCGATTTTACAAAAAGCCTTGCAGAGTCAGGGATCAGTCTGATGACGTTTGATGCTCTTCTGCCCTGGGTACGCTGGATTCTGGCCTTTCACGTCATGTCTGTCATGGCGTGGATGGCTGGTCTTTTCTATCTGCCGCGTCTGTTTGTCTATCACTGTCAGGTGCGTATCGGCTCAGAAGAGAGCGAGCGGTTTAAAATCATGGAGCGCAGATTGTTGCGTGCCATTATAAACCCGGCCATGTGCGCCAGCCTGCTGTTTGGTGTGCTTCTGGTGTTAACGCCGGGAAGTGTGGACTGGCATGCAGGCTGGTGGCATTGCAAACTTACTGCACTGGTCGGCATGTTTGCGTTTCATGGTTTCTGTGCCCGCTGGCGGCGCGAGTTTGCGGAAGACAGAAATACCCACCCGGAACGATATTACCGGATAGCGAATGAGATCCCGACGGTTCTCATGATGATTATCGTCATTATGGTAATTGTTCGCCCGTTCTGAATAATCTGTGAGGCTCTCTGACTCCGTCAGGAAAGTCAGAAAGCCTTACAGGAAAAATCCATACGTTTTTTAAATCAATCCCTGTGCGCGAAGTAGTCCGAAAGCTGACAGCGTGACCATGCAGGTGATCTCGTTTTTACGGATCATCTCCTCCACCTCTTCCAGTAAAAGTGTGTGGCAGGTCATGTCCTGTTCAGTTTCTTCACGCGCGCACGGGCCTTGTGTCAGCCCGGTCGCCAGATAGACATGCCCCTTCTGGGTGGTGAAGCCCGCGCCCTGATACATCACACCGGCATGATGCAGCGTTTTGGCAATCAGCCCTGTTTCTTCCTGTAACTCTCCGGCGGCCAGTGTTTCCGGTGCGGCGTCAGGCCGGTCTTCCCACATGCCCATGGGGAATTCCCACAGCCGCTGGCCAATCGGGTAACGATACTGGTTGACCAGCGTCACGGTGGGCCGCCCGTCTTCTGTTTCACCCAGCGGCAGGATAACAACAAATTGACCGCGCTCGACCACCCCATACAGCCCATCTTTGCCATTGGGCCGCCGAATGATGTCTTCCCTTACGCGGGTCCATGGGTTTTCATAGGCAATACGGGAAGAGAGCGTGACATATCCGCCTGCGTCCGGAAGGGGCTTCGTCATGGAGCGGGTCTTTCATCTGGAAATAGGATCTTGAACACGCTGTATAGCATCATTTTTTGAGGAATGTTTCATGTCGGAAGGGGCTGTCCGCACGTCCTCGGTTACGTTTGTTATTCTGGCCGTCGTGATTTTTACGCTGTTTTGTTACACGGATATTGGCCTGCAAATTGCCGTCGTGCCCCTGTTTGTGCGGGAAAAACTTGGTTTTAGTTCCGCCATGGCGGGGTTTGCTGTCTCTGTTCAGTATCTGGCCACGTTCGCCTCCCGCGTCGGGGCAGGCAAGCGGGTGGATACAGATGGCCCGAAGCGTGTTGTGCTGATGGGTCTGAGCACCGGCGTGCTGTCTGGCCTGCTGCTGGTTGCGGCCGCTCTGCTGGTGGCCTGGCCACGTCTTGCCCTGTTGTGTGTGCTGGCCGGGCGGGTTGCGCTGGGGGTTGCGGAAAGCTGGGTGGCAACGGCCGTCATTATCTGGAACATCCGCAGGGCAGGGGTCAGCCGCACAGCGCAGGTTATTTCCTGGAACGGGGTGTGTTCCTATGGTGGCATCGCGCTGGGCGCGCCGGTTGCGACACTGATCTACCACAGTGTGTCCGTGCCAGTTCTCGGCGGATTTGCGGGGGTTGGGCTGTTGTCTGCGGCGCTGATGGGGATAGGGATTCCGCTGGCTTTGCGTCAGCCAGCCGTGGCCCCGCTGGTTGCGGGCAAGCAGCCTTCATTTTTTACAGTGTTAGGGCGTGTCCTGCCCTACGGGCTTGCTCTTGCTGCCGGGTCCGTCGGGTTCGGGGCAATTTCCGCAATGCTGGCACTGTATTTTTCTGATCAGAACTGGAGTGGCGCGGCGTTTGCGCTGGCGTTGTTCGGGATTACGTTTGTGCTGACCCGCTTTGCGTTTACCCGCCAGATTGCAAAACAGGGCGGAATTACTGTGGCGATGGTCTCCTTGCTGGTGGAAGCTCTGGGGCTGTTTGTACTGGCCTTTGGGCAGACTGTTGCGTGGGCTTATGTTGGCGCGGCTTTGACAGGGGCAGGATTTTCTCTGGTGTTTCCTGCACTGGGTGTTGGCGCTGTGGCGCAGACAGGCCCGGAGAGCAAAGGGGCGGCAATTGGGGCATTTTCTGTCTGTCTGGACATAGCCATAGGGATTTCCGGCCCTCTGCTGGGCCTGATGATCCCGCTTTGGGGGTATGGTGCCGTGTTTCAGGCTGCGGCTTTTGTCAGCCTTGTCGGGGTTGGGCTGTGTGTGGGGCTTAACAAGAAAACCCGCCTTGCGTCCTGAAACAGTCTCGTAAAGATTTTCAGCCCTGCATAAGCCGTGAAAACACGGTATGGTTTTTTGCTACTCAGAACGTGAGAAAAAAGGAGAAGGACCCTATGCCCTCGACCCTGAATGCCGTTGCCGTTTTCTGCGGGTCTCGCTTTGGGAAAAACCCGCTTTATAAACAGGCGGCGCAGACCGTTGGCCAGACGCTGGCACAGGCCGGGATCCGTCTGGTGTATGGCGGTGGCGCACATGGGCTGATGGGCGTTGTGGCAGATGCAACCCTCCGCGCAGGCGGCGCTGTGACCGGTGTAATTCCCGATTTTCTGGAAAGCCGGGAAAAAATGCATGAAGGCGTGGCCGAACTGATTGTAACGGACTCGATGCATACCCGGAAGCAGATCATGTTCTCACGCGCGGATGCGTTCTGGATTCTGCCCGGCGGCTTTGGCACGTTTGATGAGATGATGGAAATTCTGACATGGAAGCAGCTTGGACGCCACAGCAAGCCAATTATCCTGATTAACACGGCAAACTGGGCCGATATGCTGCTTGCCGCTTTGGATGCTGCCGTGGAGCAGGGGTTTGCCTCAGCAGAGGCACGGGCCATGATTGAGGCCGTACCGGACGTTGAAACAGCGCTGGCGCGTTCTCTGTGTGCGGAGCAATCAGACCGCGTCGCTGTGGATCAGCTCTGAGAGCAGCAGAGAATTCCACTTCTCTGCGTTTCACCTCTTGCTAAGAGGGCTGGAGAGGGGTATAGCCCGCTCACGGTCATCGGAGTGTAGCTCAGCCTGGTAGAGCACTGTGTTCGGGACGCAGGGGCCGGAGGTTCGAATCCTCTCACTCCGACCAGACTTTTCCCGCAAAAACTGTTAAATCTGTTCCCCCTCTTTCAGGGTGGGCTAATGGATTTAGGACCGGATCTCTCTGGCATAGGATCTGCATCTGATGCACGGCAGCCTGCGTCTGGAGGCCTGCCTCAGCCATCAGATTGCCGTATGGCGCATCTATTCTCCCTTCAAATGGCCGAAACGCTGTATCGTGTGTCAAAGCTGACATCTAAAGCGCGTCAGGCAGCTTTTCTGTGGAAATCCGGTCAACGGTTTCCCACGTCTTATTCAGAGATACGTTATGTTCCGTGCAGGAACCGGATGCCAGAATCAGGCCGGATGGCTGGCCATAAGAGGGGGCAGATCATGAAACGCACTTCACTGCATTATGGACGGCTGGCGGCATGCCTGCTGCTGACCTGTGCTCTCTCTCCTGCTGCGCTGGCCCATCCCGGCGGGGGAGGTGGCGGGTTTGGCGGCGGCGGTGGCATGCACGGCGGTTTTGGTGGTGGTCCCGGTGGTGGCTTTCACGGAGGCCCCGGTGGGGGGCCGGGCGGTGGATTTCATGGCGGCGGACCCGGATTTGGCGGGGCTGGTTTTCACGGTGGTCCGGGGTTTGGCGGTGGAC